>JBJMNM010000632.1:0-8650 GCA_045804305.1 Gemmatimonadaceae bacterium
GAGGTCCCGGTCGCGCAGGCGCCGCTGGTTTTCGTAGAGAACGTCGTGCATTTCCCAGAACCTGTCCTGGGCCGCCGCAGCCTCGGCGGCCTCCGCTGCCTACTCGGCACGCGGGTGCGAAGTTGCGATCGGGAAGGCGGTGTCGCACGGCTCGATTCGGCTGGCGAACGCGGACATCGTCCAGCTCGCGCGACGGGTGATGGAGATGGCGGGCGCACCGAAAGACGAGTCCTTTTATCAGCGAGTCGCGCAGCACCGCACGGAGAAGGTCGTGGTCGACCTGCCGCAGCGCGTGCAGATCCGCGTCTTCTGAGCGGGATCGCGAACCAATCGGTGCGGCCGCGCCTTCGTCGACGATACGTCTCCACTCACGCTTCGGAGCTCACGCATGACAGATCCCTCGACGATCCTCCCGGCTGGCACACCGGCGCCTGATTTCACCCTTCCGGTGACGCCGGATCAGACGGTATCGCTCTCCGACTTCCGTGGCCGGCCGGTGATCCTCGCGTTCTATCCGAACGACTTCAGTCCCGTCTGCGGCGACCAGATGGCGCTGTACAACGAGATCCTCTCCGAGTTTCACAAGCACCACGCCGAGCTGCTCGGCATCTCGGTGGACAGTAGCTGGTGTCACGGCGCCTTCGCCTCGACGCGCAAGCTGCACTTCCCCCTGCTCGCCGACTTCGAGCCGAAGGGCGCGGTGGCGCGGCGCTACGGCGTCTATCGGGAGCACGAAGGCACGGCCGCGCGCGCGCTCTTCGTCATCGACGGCGACGGGATCATCCGCTGGAGCTATCTCTCTCCGGTCGGCATCAACCCGGGCGCCGACGGCATCCTCGACGCGCTGGAGGAGTTGGACTCGGCCTCCTCCGCGCGCTCCGGAGCAAGCGCATGACGACCAAGCAACAGGGCACGCTCCGGCCGGAGGTGAGCGAGCGCGATCACATGCTCGGGCCCTTCGATGCACCGATCACGCTCGTCGAGTACGGCGACCTGCAGTGCCCGCACTGCCGCCGCGCGCACGGTGTGTTGCCGCGCGTGCTGAAGCGGATGGGTGATCGAACGCGATTCGTCTTCCGGCACTTCCCCATCACCGAGAGTCATCCGAACGCACTGCACGCCGCGGAAGCGGCCGAAAGCGTCGCTGCGCAGGCCGGCGAGACGGCGTTCTGGAAGATGCACGATCTGCTCTACGATCATCAGCACGACTGGGAGGAAGCGCCCGACGATTCGCCGATCCTCGAGTTGGCGCGCCAGGCGGGAGCGGACCCCGACGTCGTCGCCACCGATCTCGATTCGGAGGAGTACGAGGAGCACGTGAAGGCGGACTTCATGAGCGGCGTGCGCAGCGGGGTGAACGGAACGCCCACCTTCTTCATCAACGGACGACGTTTCGAGGGCGACTGGACGAACGTCGATTCGTTCGTCGCCGCACTCGAGTCGGCGGACGCGTGACCGGACCGACGAAGGGCGACGCGCTCGCGAACCCGATCGACAGCCGCAATGCGACGGACGAGCGTGAATGGATCTCGGCGACCGTCGGCGCCTCGGGCTATCGCGCCGACGTGCAGGCGGGACCGCACGCGTTCATCGCCGACGAGCCGATCTCGCTCGGCGGCTCCGGTCTCGGCCCGACGCCGTACGAGCTGCTGCTTGGCGCACTGAGCTCGTGCATGGCGATGACGCTTCGCATGTACGCCGACCGCAAGGGGTGGCCGCTTCACGGTGTGACGATCCAACTGCGCACCGATCGCGCGCATCAGAAGGACTGCGAGCAGTGTGAGACGTCCGACGTCGGCCTCCCGCGCATCGCGCGACGGATCGAGCTCGCCGGCCCGCTCACCGACGATCAGCGCACGCGGCTGCACCAGATCGCGGATCGGTGCCCGGTGAAGCAGACGTTGGAGCGGGGGCTGAAGGTGGAGACGGAGCGGGCGTAAGGGCATTCGTTCGCTCTCCGCTTGCTCCTGTTCGGTACTTGTCGCGCTGTGCTCTGGGCTCCGTGGACGGGCGGTCGCGAGCATCCGGGCCCGACCCGTCCACGGAGCTCAACGAAAGGCCGAGCAGCAGGTGCAGATCCCTCGACTCGCTACCGCTCGCTCGGGATGACAGCGCGCGAGAGCCTCATCTCCGCATCCCCTCACGGCAGCGCAAACGCCACGTAGCTATCTCCCGAGGGCGAACCGAGCTTACCCCCCGCCGACGCGATCACCACGTATTGCTTGCCATTGACCCGATACGTGCTTGGCGACGCGTACGCCGGCAGCGGGAGCTGATACTCCCACAGCAGCGCACCCGTGTCCTTGTCGAACGCGCGGAACTTGCCGTCGAGCGTCGCGCCGATGAACACCAGGCCTCCCGCCGTGACGATCGGGCCGCCGTACTGCTCCGTCCCCGTCGTCGGGATGCCGCGCGCTTTCAGCTCGGCGCGCTCGCCGAGCGGGATGCGCCAGCGATACTCGCCGGTGTTGAGATCGATCGCGCTCAACCGCCCCCACGGCGGCTTGATCGCCGGGTAGCCATTCGTGTCGCGCCACCGTTCGTAGCCGACGAACTGGAAACGCGACGGCGCGACACCGCTCGAGGGCGAGGCGTCGTCCGAGCGCGCCGGCGCCACCGCGGCGACGGGCACGTTGCGGCCGTCGAGGTAGGCGACGATCGCGTTCTTCTGCGCTTCGCTCAGATTCGCGAAGGCGGGCATGAAGTTGCGACCACGCTCGATGATCTGGCGGATCTCCGGCACCGAGCGCCGCTGCGTCACGCCGATCAACGACGGCACACGGCCACCATCGCCGCCGCGATCGGCGCGATGGCAAGACGCGCAGTTCGCCGTGTAGATCACTTCTCCGGTCTGCGGCACGTTGGCTGTCGCGCCGCTACGCTCCTTGAGCGCGGCGATCCATGGAACGTCGCTCCCATTCACGTAGATCACTCCAGTCGCGCGATCGACGGCTGCGCCGCCCCACTCGCCACCACCGTCGAATCCCGGCAGCACGACCGTGCCCTCACGGCTCGGCGGCGTGAACAGCTCGTCGTGCTTCATGCGACGGAACCGTGCGAGCGCCGAGTCGTGCGCGGCGGGTGTGAGATCGGTGACGTCCGCTTCCGTCATGCGCTGGCGCGCGAATGGAGCTGGCTTCGTCGGATAAGGCTGCGTCGGCCACGTCTCCTCACCAGGGAGATCCGATTTCGGCGTCGCTCGCTCCTCGACGGGAAACAGCGGCTGTCCACTGACGCGATCGAACAGGTAGACGAATCCCGACTTCGTGATCTGCGCGACCGCATCGACGCGCCGGCCGTCGTGCATGACCGTCACGAGGTTCGGCACCGCGGGCAGATCGCGGTCCCACACGTCGTGGTGCACCGTCTGGAAGTGCCAGATGCGTCGCCCCGTCGCGGCATCGAGCGCGACGAGCGAGTTGGCGAACAGGTTCTGTCCGAGACGCTCGCCACCGTAGAAGTCGGGCGACGCGGAGCCGAGCGGGACGAACACGATGCCGCGCGCGGCGTCCACCGTCATCCCCGACCACGAGTTCGCGCCACCCGCCGTCTTCCACGCATCGCGCGCCCACGTCTCCGCGCCGACCTCGCCCATGCGCGGGATCGTATGAAACACCCAGCGCAGCTGTCCGCTGCGCACGTCGAACGCGCGGACGTCGCCGGGCGCGGCTCCCTCGCCCTCGCCGACGCGCGAGCCCTGGATGAGCAGATCCTTGTAGATCACGCCGGGACTCGTCGCCACGAGCTGCGTGCGCGATACGTCGCGGTCGATCCCGGTCGCGAGGTCGATCCACCCCTGCCCGCCGAAGCTCGGCGCCGGCTTACCCGTCATCGCGTCGATGGAATAGATGCGACGTCCCGCCGCGTAGAACAGGCGGCGCTCGGCGCCGTCCTCGCTCTCCCAGTACGCCACCCCACGATTGGCGTGACGCTCGGGCTCGCGCCCCGCGAACGGATCGAATCGCCAGAGCACACGGCCGCTGTCGGCCCGCAGCGCGAACAGCACGAGCGAGGGCGACGTTGCGTACAGCACGCCGCGCACGACGATCGGCGTCGCCTGGATCTCGCCGCGACTCTGCGGCGACCCGTCGCCGGCATGGTAGGTCCACGCGACGCGGAGCGACTTCACGTTCGCGCGATTGATCTGATCGAGCGGCGACCAGCGCGACTGGCCCGGCTCGCCCCCGGTCACGCGCCAGTCCTG
The DNA here is from genome assembly GCA_045804305.1 of Gemmatimonadaceae bacterium. GTDB lineage: Bacteria > Gemmatimonadota > Gemmatimonadetes > Gemmatimonadales > Gemmatimonadaceae > AG11. The sequence continues at coordinate 4,205 of JBJMNM010000632.1, forward strand.
ATCCGGGGCGCGGGCGGGCGTCGCGTGTCGTGCGCACGACAGCGCGAGCATCGCGAGCATCGCGAGCGCGACGGCAGCCGTCGTCGAGTGCGACGTAACATTACGTGTCGTCATGGTCGAACGAGAGAGTGAAGATCGCTCCTCGCTGCGGCGCTAAGCGTCTGCAGTAGGAGTTCCGCGTGTCCGTGTGACCGCTCCTCCCTTCGGCGCTTCGCGCCTACGGTCGGAGTGCCGCGTTTTACTCGACTTGGATCGTGCGCCACTTCCCCTGGTCGAAGCGGATCACGTTGAGCAGGCAGCGCGTGAAGTGCCCGATCAGGATCGCGATCCAGATGTGCATGGCGTCCAGTCGGCCGAAGCGTTGCACGATGAAGCAGATCCCGAGCGGGACGATGACCTGCGCGATGATCGAGATGTACAACGGGCTCTTGGTGTCGCCGGTCCCCTGCAGTCCGCCCTGGAAGGTGAGCGCGACGGTGATGAACAGCCCCGACACGCTCAACACGCGGAGCAGCTGCGTGCCGATCCGCAGCACGTCCGGATCGCTCTGACCAAAGACGCCGAGGAGTTGCTGCGGGATGAAGAAGAACAGCAGCCCCAGCACCGTCGCGACGCCGAGGCCGAGTCGCGCCGCCGCGTGCACCCCCGCGACGGCGCGGTCGGGCCGTCCAGCTCCCAGATTCTGCCCGGCGATCGCGCCCGACGCGCCCATCAATCCGAACGACGTCCACGTCACGAGCGAGAAGAGCTGCGAGTAGCCGATCGCGAATGCCGCCTGCGACGCCGCGCTCTGCGCGAGCGACCCGATGAAGCCGAGCATGAGCAGGCCGCCGACGTTCATCGCGATTCCCTGCACGCCGGATGGCAGCCCGAAGCGGAACAGCTGGCGGATGATCGTCCAGTCCGGCGCGAAGCTGCCGCTGCGCGGGAAGGAGACGACCCACCCGCCATGCCACAGCTTGTACAGGGAGTAGAGCGCGACCGACCCCGACGCGAGGCAGGTGCCCATCGCGGCGCCCCTCGTCCCATACGACGGGATGGGGCCCAGGCCGCGGATCAGCACGACGTTGAAGCCGATCGTGCACAGCGTCGTCGCCACGCCCAACACCATCGGTGTGCGGGCATCTCCCGCCGAGCGAAGCGCGCCGCCCAGCATGAAGAAGACGAGCATGCCGCTGCTGAACAGGAACATGATGCGCAGGAAAGGCAGCGCCTGATCCCGGACCGCCGGCGCCGCGTGCACCAGGTCGAGCAGATACGGCGACGCGAAGTATCCCACCGGCGCCATCACGAACAGCGACAGCCCGATCGCGGTGAGGAATGCCTGGTAGACGGTGCGATCGACCTTCTCCTCGTCGCCCGCGCCGGCAAAGCGCGCCACGAGCACGCTCATCCCGGTGAACAGCGACGAGATGAAGACGATCACGATCACGAAGATCTGCCAAGCGACGCCGATCGCCGCGTTGCCGGCGAAGCCCACGAGGTGGCCGACCATGATGTGGTCGATCATCCCTTGCAGTCCGCCGATCACATTGGCCAGCATCGTCGGCCAGGCGAGCTTCCAGACCGCCGAGCGGAGCGGCCCCTCGACGATCGATCGGTCGTAGCGCGTGCCGGTCGCGGAGTGCGACGTCGGCGGGAGAGCGCCGTCGCGCACTGGGGTGGGTCCGGAGACGGCGGCCGCATCGCTCACCCGGCAAAGCTATCCGTGCGCTCAACCTGTGGCGAGCGCGGCGCGAATGGCCGGGGTCGCCCTTTCCCGACGCTGGACGCGGACAATCCCCGACGTTGCCTGACTGTTGCAATGGGTAGCATGTGCCAACCCATCGCCACCCTCACGCGGAGCACCCGATGAATTCGAGCATCAGTCGCCGGCGCGTCGCCGCTGTCGCGGCCCTCGTCACTCTCGCCGCTGGCGTCGGCGCCGCCACCAACATCGATGCGACCGTTGCCCCCGCGCGATCGGCGGCCGCGCCGAAGACGGTCGAAGTCCAGATGCTCGGCGACGCCGCGGGCTATCGATTCTCGCCGGCGACAATCACGATCAAGCGGGGCGACATCGTGAAGTACACGCTCGTGTCCGGTCCGCCGCACAACGTCGTGTTCTGGGAGGACAGCATTCCCAAGGGCGCCGCCGCGAAGCTCGCCAAGGCGATGCCGAAGACGGTCGCGCCGCTCACCGGCCCGTTCCTTCTGAACGTCGGCGACACGTACGTCATTCCGTCCACCAGTCTGCCCGCGGGGACGTACCACTACTACTGCGCGCCGCACGTCGCGCTCGGCATGCACGCGACGATCGAGGTGAAGTAGCTGCACGCGCGCGCGCGCACGTGAATCCGAGATGAATTGGCAGCGTGTTAGCGCATGCGCGCCACGCGGAAGCGATAGCGACCGGAGCCGACGTCGTACACGACGCGATCTCCCTGCACGCCCACGAGTGTCACTCCGGTCGCGCGCTCCGCGGCGACATCGCTGCCACCGCCGATCTCGCGCACCGCAGCGGCATCCGGCGCGGGAAGGTAGATCCGCGCGGTCGACGTCGCCGGCACGGTGACATCGAGCTCGAGACCCTGCCCTGCGCGTCGCCACCGCGACGCGACGCGGCCGCGCACCGTCTCGACCGAGGCCGACACGGAGTCGAGTCCAGCCGGCACGAGCGGACGAATGGCGATCTTCTCGTAGCCAGCGGCGAGCGGCCGGATCCCGGCCAGCCCTTCGTAGAACCACTGTGCGATCGAGCCGAACATGTGATGGTTGCGCGACCGCGAGCTCGCCTCCCAGTTCTCGCCAAGGCTCGTCCAGCCGAGCGAGTCCGCCCAGAAACCGTAGCTCGGATAGTCGCGCTGCGTCGCGACCGTGAACGCCGCCTGCCCCAACCCCGCGTCGGTGAGCACTGGGAACAGGTACCGAATGCCGAGGATGCCGACATACGCGTTGCCGCCGCGCGTCTGCTCCACGTCGCGCGCGAGCTTCGCCGACAATGTTCCTCGCAGACTGTCCGGCACCAGCACGAATGCGAGAGGAAGAATCTGCGCCGACTGCTGGATCGCCCCAGCGGGCGGCTTGCTCGCACGCTCCGTCACCGCCATCCCCGCAGGACCGGAGGGCGGCGTCGAGTCGCGATACACGCCGTCGGGTTTGAGGAACTCGGCGTTGAACGCCGATCGAATTCGCGAGAACAGCGCTCCGTATCGCGTTGTGTTGGCCGAATCACCGAGCACGCGCGCCGCCTCCGACGCGATGCGCGCGAACTGCGCGTAGTACACCGTCACCGAAAGATGCGTCACCGGGTCCGTGCCCGTCGGCGGATCCCAGTCACCGAGTCCGGCGGTGAGCGTGAATGACGATGAATCGCCGTCGCGACCGGTCCAGCGTGGAATCCAGTCGTCGAGGTACGCGCGCATCGCCGGATAGGTCACCTCGAGCGCGCGTCGGTCGCCGAACCGCTGATACGACTCCCACGGCACGAGAAACCAGAACGCGTCCCACGCTGGTGACGCGCCACAGCAGCTGTCCGGCTTGAACGCCGGCTTGCCGACGTAGCCGTAGTTCTCGTTGCTCGGCGAGAGCAATGGCACCTCGCCCGTCGAGCGCTGTACGTCGCGCATGTCCTGGAACAGCTTCGCGTACAGCCGCCGAGTGTCGAACATCATCGACGCCGCGCCCGACGAGAGCTGGGCGTCGCCAGTCCACGGGTTCTTCTCGTAGATCGGCGTGTCGGTGATCACGCCGCCTACCGAGTTGCTCTGGATCGCCCACGACGTCATCGCGTGGATGCGGTCGATGAGCGGATTGGAGGACGCGAACGTCGAGGTGACGGCGAACCCGGTGCGCACCTGCTGCACCGACTCGAGCGACGTGGTGACACCGCTCGGCAACGGCGCTCCACCAGGCGCACTGATCCGGACGTACTGAAATCCTTTGTAGGTGAACCGCGGCGCGAACCGCTCCTCGCCCACGCCGCGCGCGACGTAGTCGTCCGTCTGGAGCTGACCGCCGACGAGCGCGTTGCCCTCCGTGCTCGGCACGCCATCCGGACCGAGTCGCTCGCTATAGAAGATCTCGATCGGCGTGCCGCGCGGCGCGCGCACGCGTAGTGTGGCCCACCCGCTCAGATTCTGACCCACGTCGTACACGATCACCCCGCGCATCGGCTCCGAGCGCTTCCCCGCTCCGCGCGTCGCGACGACGCGCGTCGGCTCCGCCATCTCGGCTCGCAGCACTCCGGTCGGACCGGCGACGACACGCGCCATCGCCCACGCCGCAGCGTCGAACCCGGGCGCGTCCCAGCCGCGCCGCTCGCGTCGCGCGTCGTACGTCTCGCCGAGATAGAAGCTGTCGTAGCGCCACGGCCCGCCGACGTTCACGCTCCAGCTCGAGTCGCTCGCCACCACCTGCTCGCTGCCATCCGCGTAGGTGATCACGAGGTCGAGCCGCAACCGCGGC
>JBJMNM010000633.1:0-2034 GCA_045804305.1 Gemmatimonadaceae bacterium
ATTCGCGATCCAGGATGGCGGCGATCACCGCGCCCGGTACCACGCCCGCCGTGGCCACGCCCACGATGATCTCCGGGTCGTAGTCGCGGACGACCTTGAGGGCCAGCGCGCGGGAGAGCTCTCCGAACAGCGGCCATTCGACCTCGAAGACCCCCTTGCTCGGTTCAATCGCGGTGCGGCGTGGGGACATGGGCGCTCCTGATGGGGGGAGGATACGGGCAAGGTAGCCCGCTGAGGGCAGAGCAGGAGCACGTTGCGTGCGCGGAGGGGCAGGGCCGGCCCGGGGAGCCGGAAAGCCGGTCGCCGTTGCCGCGCCCCGCGCCCGGGAATTAACTTTGCGCCTGAATATCCCATCCACTGCCTGGCCAGCCCCTGGCGCCCCTCCCGTTGCGCATCGAATGTCCTGGTTGAGCCGCCTGCTCGGCGGCAAGTCGGACGGTAGCATGAAGCCGCAACGCCTCGACTATCTGAACGAGGCGCTCGCCCTGGAACGCCAGGGCGATTTCGACGCGGCGCTCACCTCCTATCGTCTGGCCCTGCGCGATCATCCCAATGATCCGCGCATCCTCCAGAACATGGCGATCGCGTTCTCGCGCACGGGGCGGCTCAACGAGGCGGTGAGCGCCTACCGGCGTGCGCTGGAGCTCGACCCCGAGCTGTCGGGCGCGCACTATGGCCTCGCCTTCCTGCACCTCAAGCGCGGGGACCACGCCGAGGCGGCGGCGCATCTCGAAGCCTTTCTCGAGATGCCGCCCACGGGCGCCGAAGCCGATCGTTGGGTTCGGCACGCCAGGCAGACGCTCGACGAGCTGCGCTCCAAGCAGCCCGAGCAGCCCGAGGTTTAGTGGGGACCGTCCTCGCCGTCGTGAGCCAGAAGGGAGGGGTCGGCAAGACGACCACCGCGATCAACCTGGCCAGCGCACTCGCGCGGCGTGGCCGGAAAACCTTGCTCGTGGATGTGGACCCTCAGGGGGCGGTGCGCCACGGTATCGGGATCGCCACCGAGGCCGGCACTGCCGGCCTCGCCGACGTCCTGGCCGGCACGCACGAGCTGCAGGACGTGGTGCTCGCCTCGCCGCTCCCCTGGCTGCGCGTGCTCCTGGCCGGCTCCGTCAGCGACTCGGCGGAGCACGAGAGCTACGGCGCTCACGTGGCGTACTCGTCGCGTCTCGGTGAGCTGTTCGATCGCGCCCGCGAGCGCGGGTACGTCGTGATCGTGGATGCTCCTCCCGGGCTCGGCGCCATGACCAGACGCGTGCTCTCGCACAGTCAGCACGTCATCGTGCCGCTCCAGTGCGAGCCGCTGGCGCTGCAGACGACGACGCAGATTCTGCGCGCCGTCCGCGAGGCGGCCGTGGCGAACCCCGCGCTCGTGCTCGACGGGATCCTGCTCACGATGCTGGAAGATGGCAACGACGTGTCGCAGCGGGTCGCGGCCTACGTGCGGGAGCAGCTCCCGCGGGAGCTCGTGTTCGACGTCGCGATCCCGCGCACGATGGGCTCCATCGACGCGTTCGCCGCGGGTCAGCCAATCGTGCTCCGCTCCCCCGACGATCCGGCGGCACGCGCCTATGAGCGGCTCGCCGAGACCCTCGACCCCGTGCTGCGATGACGCCGCGCTCCTACCTCGCGACCTTGTGCGCCGCCGTCGCCATCGTCGCGGCCGTTTCGTGCGGCGAGGTTCCGTCGCTGGCCGACGGCATCGCGTACATCACGCCCATCCAGCTCCCGATGCCGGCGGTGGAGGCCGATTCCTTCATGCACGACAGCACCGGCGCCGTGGCACCGCTGCGCGTGCAGGCGTTCGATCGGGACGGCAAGGAGATCCTCGGCGTTCCCGTCAGCTACGTCGTGCTCACGCTGCCATCGAAGATCGGCATCAGCGCGGACGGGACGGTGAAGGCCGCCGACACGGTGACGTCGGTGCAGCTCGTGGCGCGCATCGGCGACCGGCTGCAGACTCCGCCGGCAACGCTGCCGATCGTGCCGCACCCGACCGCGATCTCGCGCGGAGGCAGCGATACGTCGCTCGCG
>JBJMNM010000634.1:0-3336 GCA_045804305.1 Gemmatimonadaceae bacterium
CTCCAGACGGACGTCCACGTTCAGCAGCTCGGCAACGATCGGGGTGTCGTCCGCATCTCCTATTACAGCGCTGACGACCTTGATCGCGTGCTCGACTTGGTGCTCGGTAAAGGTCGCAGCGACTTCGACTGATGAAACAGACGTTTTTTAGCCGCGCAGCGACGGAGGCGACAACCGTACTCGTCTGTTTCCGCCCGGTTGTCCACATTGCTTATCCACAATCGTATAACAACAAGCCCCAGAAAGCGTTAACCCAATGACACTGCGGAAGGCCGGGCGAGTTTCCACACTTTTCCACATCGTTCTCACGTCCTTGACGCTCGGCGCGTGCATGAAGGACGTCCCGGACGCCAAGCAGACCCCGGCACCACCGGAGCGAGCCGACAAACCCTCCGATTCCACTACCTTCCGCGTCGCCCTGCTCACACCAGGGCCGATCAGCGATCAGTCCTGGAACGGCGGCGCCTATAAGGGCCTCCTGCGCATACGTGACAGCCTCGGCGCAACCGTCAGCCACATCCAGACCAAGACGCCTGCGGAGTTCGAGGAGCAGTTCAGGCAGTACGGAGCGCAAGGCTACGACCTCGTCTTCGGGCACGGCTTCGAGTTCCAGGACGCCGCCAAGCGGGTCGGACCTGATTTTCCGCGCACGATCTTCGTCACCACCTCCGGATCCACGAGTGGGGCCAACGTCGCCGGCATCGAGTTCGCCTTCGCCGATGCGTCGTACCTCGCCGGCCTGATCGCCGGATCCATGACCAAGTCCAACATTCTCGGCGTCATCGGCGGTACGGAGCTGCCTCCCGTGAAGGAGAGCTTCGAGGCCTTCACCCGCGGCGCCAAGTCGGTGAATCCTGGCGTCACGGTGCTGACGTCGTACATCGGAAACTGGGACGACGTGAGCGCCGGCAAGGAGCAGGCGCTCGCTCAGATCGGACGGGGCGCCGACATCATCTTCCAGAATGCCGACGCGGCTGGACTCGGCGTGTTCCAGGCCGCGCGCGAAACGCGCAAGGCGCTCGTCGTCGGATCGAACTCGAACCAGAATGGCGTCGCGCCCGAGGTGACGATCGGAAGCGTGGTGATCGACCTCCCGCACGCGTTTCTCACCGTCGCGCGCGAGGTGAAGGAGAAGCGATTCACTCCCCGTGTCATCCGGCTCGGATCGCAGAGCGAGGTGGTATCGCTCGTGCTCAATCCCGTGCTCCAGTCGCGGATCCCCGCCGCTACCATTCGCACGGTCGACTCCATCGGAACACAGCTGCGCGCAGGCCACTTCGTACCACCCGGCGCGACTAGATAAGGCGTCATGGCCAGCACCACCGCTACGCTCGAGGTGATCGCGAACCACCTGGATACGCTCCTCGACACGAGCGCCGTGCCCGACTATCCCGGAGCCTGGAATGGGATCCAGGTCGAGCACGAGGGCCCGGTGCGGCGATGCGCGGTCGCGGTGGACGCCTCGCTCCGTACGATTCAGGGCGCCGTCGACGCGGGAGCCAACCTCCTCATCGTGCATCACGGCCTGTTCTGGAGCGGTAACCGGCCGCTGCGGGGACGCTTTTACCGTCGGACCCGCCTCCTCCTCGAGCACGACATCGCCGTCTATTCGTCGCACCTGCCGCTCGACCTGCATCCGTCGCTCGGAAACAACGTGCTGCTCGCCCACGCGCTCGGCCTGGATCCCACGGGAGGGTTCGCGCGCTTTCAGTCGACCGAGATAGGCGTGAGAGGTGACAGCGACGTGGATACCGCAACGTTGGTTCGAAAAGCCGAAGCCATCGCACAGCGGGAGGGTGGCAGCGTGACCACCGTTGGCGTTGAGGCAGGACGCCGCACCCGACGCTGGGCCATCTGCACCGGGGCCGGCGCCTCCAGCGACACGATGGCCGAAGCGGTTGCGGCCGGTGTGGACACGCTCATCGTGGGCGAAGGACCGCATCACACGGGGGTCGAAGCGCAGGAGCTTGGGATGGCCGTGATCTACGCCGGCCATTACGCCACCGAGACATTCGGCGTACGGGCGGTCGGCGAAGAGCTGGAGCGCACTTTCGGCATTCCCTGGAGCTTCGTGGCCGCTCCAACCGGGCTGTGATCGCCGACGCCTCGCCGGTGCTCGTCCTCACCGACATCGTCAAGCGGTTCGGCACCACGACGGCGCTCGACGGCGCCTCCTTCGAGCTCCGGCCCGGGACGGTGCACGCGCTCCTTGGCGAGAACGGTGCGGGCAAGACGACGCTTATGCATGTCGCCTTCGGGCTCGTGCGGCCCGATAGCGGCAACATGGCCATCCGCGGGCAGCCCGCGCACTTTCGCTCGCCGGCCGACGCGATCGGCGCGGGCATCGGCATGGTGCACCAGCACTTCACGCTCGTTCCCGCCATGACGGTGGCCGAGAACCTCGCGCTCGGGGGGCGTGGCCTGCTGCGGCCTGCCACAGCCATCGCCCGGGTCCATGAGATTGCAGCCTTGACCGGATTCGCGCTCGATCCCGGCGCCGTGATCGAAGAGCTCCCGATCGGTGCGCAGCAGCGGGTCGAGATTGCGAAGGCGCTGGTGCGGCAAGCCACGGTTCTCGTGCTCGACGAGCCCACCGCCGTGTTGGCACCGGCGGAAGCGGACGATCTGCTGCGATGGCTGCGCGTCTACGCGGCCGCCGGCAACTCGGCCGTACTGATCACGCACAAGTTGCGCGAAGCGCTCGCGGTCGCTGATGACGTCACGGTCCTGCGCCGCGGGCGTGTAGTCCATGCCGCGCCAGCATCGACCGTGACGTCCAGCTCTCTCACCACGGCCATGATCGGCGGAGAGCTCGCGCAGGGCGATCGCGTCAGCACGGTGCCCGCGACCTCCACGGCGTCACCAGTGGTGTTTCGTGCGGAGCGACTCGGGCTTGTCGACGATTCGGGCACGGATCGCCTGCGGGACGCGACGTTCACGGTGTGGGGAGGCGAGATCGTTGGTGTCGTGGGTGTCGAGGGCGGCGGCCAACGCCACCTGCTCCGTGCTCTTGCCGGACGCCTCGAGGCGACCAGCGGGTTGCTCGAGCGCCCGCCGGTCGTGGGGTTTGTGCCGGAGGATCGTCACCACGACGCGGTCCTGCTGGACCGGTCCCTTGGCGAGAACGTCGCCCTCCGAGGCGCCGGTCGGCGGAAAGGGCTGATTCACTGGAACGACATGCACGCTCACACCGTGGCGCTCATGCAGGCGTTCGACGTGCGTGGAGCAGATGTGCGCGCACCGATGCGCACCCTCTCCGGAGGAAATCAGCAGAAGCTCGTGCTCGCCCGCGAGCTCGATGACGCGTTCGATGGCACGGCAACCCCGAGCGGGCGA
>JBJMNM010000635.1:0-10703 GCA_045804305.1 Gemmatimonadaceae bacterium
ACAGCGTCGCTGCAAGCGCGAAAGTCAGCGAAAGCGCGTGGTGCGCGCCAGTTGGTAGATGGGGCATGGACACTCCGGCAAGGGGGCGGCGACTGCGGCTTCGTCGGTCTCTCACTAATACCCGCCAGCGCCAAAAGTTGAACGTGCGGGCTCAGCCGTGAGTGTCAGTCTACCGGCGTGCGTGAGGGTTCGGACGGTGAGGTCCACGACGAGACGTTCACGTCGACCGGCAGCCGGATGTCGGCAACCCGGCGTGCCACGTCGATCATTCCCTGCCACACACCGGCGAACTCGAATCCGACGTCCTGCGGCGCCTTCCCCTCATCGAAGCCGTGGCCGGTGGCCACCCAGATCCGCGGCTCCGCTTGTTCACCGGCGGCCGCGAACTCCTTCACGAGGTCGTCGTGCACCACCTGTGCGTTCCACGCATGCACGTACACGCCCGGCAGGTAGCGTCCGTCCTTCAGCAGGGCACGGGCCCACGCCCGATAGTAGTCGCGCATCGCCATTGGCATGCGCTCCATGCGCTCGATGTCGAGGAACACCGTGGAGCGAGGAGCGAATCCCTCGCGCGCCGTCACGGCCGCGGCATCGATACCGTCGGCAGTTCCGCGATCGGCGCTCAGGAAGTCGGAATCGCAAGTCGTCTTCCTCTTCGCAAGGGTGGCCGCCTTCCTGGCCGTCATCGGCCGCGGCGTGCGTCCCCATGTCTGTTGGCCCACATAGACCGCGGCGAGGCCCCAGCCCATGTCGGTGAGCTTCTGGCGCTTGCCGGTCCACGACGCGTCCTTGTGGCAGGGCGACGGGAGATAGTAGCCCACCCATTTGTACGGTGCGCCCGGCGCACTTTTCCAGGCCTGCATCGTCCTGTCGCCGGGGTAGGTGTGGGTGTCGAAGCCGAGATGCGAGCCGCCCAGTTGCGCATCAGCCAGGGGCGCGTTCTGTCCGGTGACCGCCGCGGCCACCTGGGCAACGGTCGCAGCCACATTGGTGACGTCGTCCCCCACGCTTCCCGGCTCGGTCGACCCTCCACTACAGGCGAGCACGAGCCCCACCGTCGCGATCAACAGTGCGGTGGCAGTGCGAATCGATACGGGAATGCGACGAGGCATGGCCGGCTCTCATGCAACAGACGTACTTGGTTGATTAGCGGACGCGAGCGTGTTGAGCTCGTTGGTCAGCTTGCGTCCCACGCTCGTCCAGTCATAACGCTCGATGGCCGTTCGGCTCAGGACGTCCTTGTAGCGCACACCGAACCTCAAGGCACGACTCACGTTGGTGACGATGTCGGCCACGGTGTCCAGAGGATCGAGCTTCATCGCATCGGCAATCTCCGGCGGAAACAGCTCGGCGATGGCGTCGATGCTCGCCTTCATTCCACCAAAGTAGGTGCCCAGAGGGAAGCAGCCCGACGCGAGCGCCTCGAGAAAGACGAGCGGTCCGGCCTCCTTCACGATCGATGGGAAGATCCCAGCGTCGCAGCAGGGAAAGAGATGCTGGAGCTCGTGGTGAGTGAGGTATCCGGTGAAGATGACGCGGTCGGCGCGCACGTGCTGGCTGGCGAGCTCGAAGTAGCGATCCAGCTCTCCCCGTTCCTCGAGGTCGTGAAAGAACCATTTCACCTTGCCCAGCGCCTGCGAGCCGCCCGCGCCGTCGGGATCGCCCTCGAGCATCCGCCCACAGGCCACGATGCGCTCGGCGAGCGCCCGATCACCGTGCTCGAGCGCCCAGAGGAACGCTTCCATTGGCTCGCGCAGGGGACCGTGGCCGACCACGATGAGCCGAATGCCAGGATCGTCGGCCAGCAGCAGCGGCAGCGCGGCAAGTCCCGACTGGATTCCCTTCGCCGAGATGAGTCGCCCGACGAAGAGCAGAATGGCGTCGTGCTCCCAGTCCACCTGCTGGAGCTTCTCTTCCACGTTGGCGTCCGGCGCTTTCGTCTCGTATTTCACGCCCGACAGCACCGCCCGCAGATCGCGCGCGTCACGCGCACCGCGCGCGCGGGCGAGCATGTCATCCAGTTGATCGGCACGCCGTCCGCGCGAAAGGCTCGAGAGCTCGAGAAAGAGCCGTCCCATCTTCTCGCGGCGTCGCTCGCGAGGCACAGGCTCGAACTGCGCGGTGTGCACGCCAAGCGGGAGCACGCTGAACTTCGAGTCGAGGTCGGGGACGTCGGGGAGAAGGGTCGCGACGCGATTGCGCATCTCTTCGCCGTGCACGAAGACGTGTCCGGCGGCGGTGAAGGCGTCCGTGGCGAAGCGCTTGAACCGTGGGTCGGGCTTGACCGCGTACTCGAGCGCACTTCCGTGCGGCATGACGGCATAGGGCACGCCCGTGGAGGCGCTGACGCGCTGCGCCACGACGGACATCAGCACGGCATGATTGGCGTGCATGGCGCGCACGCCGTACTGCTGCACGACTCGCCGCACGACGTCGACGTTGCGGGTGAGATAGCGCTCGATCGCCGCGTCGTCGAGGTTGATCATCGGCACGACGTTGGGATACTCGTCGTACTTGTCCCACACGTAGACGGGAAGGGTGTCGCCGAGCTGCGGCTTGTGCATGATGCACTTGCCGGGGTACGGGACCTCACGCGCCAGCATCGTCTCGACCGTCCCATCCTCGCGGTACCGGTACGCCTCGGCGATGCAGTCGTAGCGCTCGGGATACGGCTCCTGACAGACGAGCTGGACGGTCTGGCCGTCCATGCACAGCGACTCGACGACGCAGCGAGTCCACAGATTGCTGCCCGACCCTTCGAGCAGATAGCCGTGGAGGATACAGATCATCTCATGCCTCTGCGTTTGCGAGCGACGCACCTTCAATGCAAGAGGTGGGCGAGGAGCGGACGCAGTAGCGTCCTCGCTTCCGTTCCTTGGCTCTCCCCCATCGCTCATTGCGGCGTTGAAGGTCAACGTCGTTTGAACGACAACGCCGCGGTGGGCAGGGCGGAGGAGCCAAGCAATGACAGCAACCAATGCCACTGCGTTCCATTCCCGATCGGCTACAGCTCCGCGATCCGCTCCTGCCGTAGCCGATGACCACGCGGCCGGTCCGCATCCGAGCGATGCAACCGCGCGATCTCCGCCACGCGCGCCTGAATCTCGGCCCTGGTCACCGAGGGGTCGGTCGAGTAGCCCGGATGCTCCTGCCAGATCATCCGGGCGAGGGCGATGGGATCGCCATCGGGGATCCGGCCCAGCCATTCCATGAGGAAAGTCGAGATGTCGCTCTCCTCGCGCGCCCGTGCGGCAACGGTGGTGTGATCGAGCTCCGACGGTGCGGGCGAGAAGGAGACGTCGTAGCCGAGGCCGAGCACTTTCTGGAATACCCAGGCGCTGCGCTGGATGTGGAAATCAGACGTCACGACGCGGATGGACATCCAATCGTTGGGCTCCAGGAAGCGGCGCAGCACGAAGTACGCATTGCCGATCGTGTCGCGCGATTCCTCCTCGACGAGGATCGCGCGGCGCGGGATGCCGAGCGAGATGGCGTAGTCCGCCATCGCTGCCGCTTCGGTGCGCGGAGGCATCACGTCGGTCATCAGGCTGAAGCGCCCGCTGAAGATCAGGCGCGGCGCCACCTCCCACGCGAACAGCTCGGCCGCTCTTTCCACGCGCTGCATCGCGAGACGAGGCAGCGCGCCGTCGGGATCGACGCCGCGTCCGAGCACGACGATCGCGTCCGCGCGGGGGCCAGGCATGACGAGAGTATAGCGGCTCGGCTTGCGCCAGCGCCGATCAGTGTCGCTCGCCGCGCCGGTCGCTGATCATGATCGTGACCACGATATAGATCGCCAGCACCGCGGCGATGATGAACCCGATCGTTCCCAGCGTGCGCCAGTACGGAAGCAGCTGCGAGCTCGCGACGAGCAGGCCGGCCAGCACGAGACCGGAGAAGACGCGGTTCGCGACCTTCTGGAGCGCCACGATCAGCGCCGGCAGCTGTGGAATGTCCACATGCGCGCCGATGTCGTTGGTGGCCATGCGCTGGGTGATCTGATCGAGGCGCCGGGGCAGGGCGGCGAGCAGGTCGCTGCTCTCCATCGCGATCTGATAGAGGCGGCGCGGCGACATGTCGCGCTTGGCGCGATCCACCGCGATCTCGTTGCCGAATGCGCGGATCGTCTCCAGCGGCGTGTAGTGTGGATCGAGCACGCGCGTCACGCCATCGAGATTGAACAACGCCTTGGCGAGGAGCGTCATCTCGGCGGGCAATCGGAGCCCGTGCTGAAACGAGAGGTCGATCACCTCGAACAGGATCTTGCCCGCCTGCACCTCGGCGGCCGTGAGGTCCACGTTGCGGGCGATGAGCGTGGCGATCGCGCGCGTGTAGCCGGCGCGGTCGAAGCCATCGGTCGGCACGCCCTGCTCGATCAGCACGGCGGCGACGTCGTCTCCTCGATGGTCGCCGAGCGCCATGAGCAGACGGGTGGACGCCTCGCGCATGGACGCCGACAGCCGCGCGGTCATGCCGAAGTCGATGAGCGCCAGCCGCACGTCCACGTCGTCGGGCATGGGCCCCGCCGCCTGCTGCGCCTCCACCTCCATCTGCGCGAGCGGAGTGGCGGCCATGCGCGGATCGCTCCGCCGCTCGCCGCTCACCACCTCGGAGGGGGTAAGCGGATTCTTCGTGCCCGGCAGCACGACGAACACGTTGCCCGGATGCGGGTCGGCGTGGAAGAAGCCGTCGAGCGTGATGCCCTTCAGGTAGGCGCGCGTGAGCTCGTCGGCCACGGCACCGAAGTCGTGCTCCAGCCGCGTGAGCGGCGACACCTTGTCCACCTTGATGCCGTGAATGCGCTCTGTGGTGAGCACGCGCTCGCTCGAGTAGGCCTCGATGACCTTGGGCACCATGATGCGCGGATATTGCGCGAGCGACTTCCGGAAGGTCGCGGCGTTGCGGGCCTCGGTACGGTAGTCGAGCTCCTCCGTGATGGCGTGCTCCATCTGCTGGATCACGCCGAGCACGTCGATGCGCGTGCCGACGCCGGTGTGATCCGCCATGAACTCGGCCAGCTCGCGGAAGAAGGCGAGATCGTCGGCGAGCGACGCGCGGATGTGGGGCCGCTGCACCTTCACCACGACCTCGCGGCCATTGCGCATGCGCGCGCCGTGCACCTGGCCGAGGCTGGCCGTGCCCAGCGGCTCCGGATCGAAAAACTCGAACAGCTTGCTCAACCGCGCGCCGAGCTCCTCCTCGATCGTCTTGTCCACCTCCTCGAACGGAATGGGCCCCACGTCGTCCTGGAGCTTCTCCAGCTCGCGGATGTACGGCTCAGGGAGGAGATCCGGACGTGTGGAGAGCACCTGGCCGAGCTTCACGTACGCTGGTCCGAGCTCCACGAGACGCTTCCGGAATCCCACCGCATGGGACTCGCGCTCCTGGAGCTCCTCCTCGGGGATGTCCTCCTCGGAGGGGATGAGGGAGATGAGGCCCTGCTGCTTCGCGACGTCGCGCAGGCCGTAGCGGGTGAAAAGCCCGACGATGGCCGCGAGGCGCGGGAGGTGTTTTGGTGAGAGGAGCATAGTGGCGGGCCAAAGCATGGAGCAGGCCAGCGCGGCGAAGCCGCGCTGGCCTGCCGGCCCCGCGCCCTACTGCACCCTCACATTCGACACCGCGTTGGTCGCCCGGTTGAGCGTGAACTCGATCACCTTGCCCGCGGTATCCCGCACCCGCCGCACCACGGAGCCGGCCGCGCCGGCGGTCTCGCTGATCGTCGGGAGATCGAGCACGCTGCCGACCACACGCTGCGTGGCCGCCTGGCCGGCCGCCGAGAGCGTGCGCTCCAGGATCCGCCCGGTGGCCTGATCCACGAGGCGCTGCACGACGTTGCCGGCCGCGTTGCGCGACGTGCCGAGCAGAAGCCCCGTCACGCCGCCGACCACGTTGCCCACGAGGCCACCGACCGCGGCGCCGGTATTCTGGAGCGTCGAGCCGAGCTGCGCGACGATCTCCGGGTGATTGTCGACGAAGGTCAGCGTGTTGTCGACGATGTGATACACGTCGTCGAGGTCCACGAGCAGCAGGGCCTGTGCGCGTACACCGCGAATCGTGAGGTCCACGTCGCCGATGAACACGTCGGCACCGGCGTTCACCCGCACGAGATTCGAGATCCTCGCGTCGAGATTGATCTTGGCCGTGACGGTATCGACCTTGAGGCGAATGTTCTGCACGCACACGTTCGGGATGTCGAGCACCACATCGTACTCCGGAAACTCGTGCGAGCGCGTGGTGCCGCCGGTGATGGGCTGCGTGCCGGCTGGCGGCTGCGCCGCCGCCGCCGCCGGCGTCTCACCAACCGAGCGCCGAAAGCGCAGTGACGTATCCGCGGCGGAGCCGCAGGCGCGCTCGATGCGGCCGCTGCGACCGGGCATCGACGCCATCTGATTTGTCGGTGTGACCTGTGCGCCCGCGGACGACACGCCGACCGCGATGGTCGCGCCGAGCAGCAGCGCGGACTGGGTGAGGGTGCGCATTGGTGTCTTCCTCTCGGTCGTGCGCGAACGTGGTGGGTGAGCGGCACCTTCGCCGCGCTGCCACCCGAGGGCAAAAAGAACGCCAATCGAGGTGATCGATGCGGATGGCCCGATGAGGCATGATTGTTGTACCCCGCCCACATCATGCGCTGCATTCCCGCTTCGTCTTTCGTGCTGCTCGTGCTGCTTCCCGCGAATGTCGTCGCGCAGGTGCGTGTGCCGACGACGAGCGGCGCGGAGCCGAATGCGTGCGTGGCGGCCACGGGACCCGACGTGGGCGCGTCGGGTGCCGACAGCACCGCGCGCGCACGGAGCGCGCGTGCGGCGATCGGACGACCCGACAGCGCGCAGCGCACCGCCGTATATCTGTTCGCGGCGGTGGAAGCACAGGAGGTGCGCTTCGTGGGGCAACCGAAGATCTGCGTGCGCCTGAATGGCGACGTGCAGCTCGACTCGGTGCGCGTCGTGGCACGCCGCAACATCACGTCGCCCGTGGTCTCGGGTACGACGTATCGCGACGTGTACGTGGCGGTGGAGATTCTCGGACGCCTGAACGCCGACTGCATCTCGGCGCGCATCACCGGCGTTGCCGCGGGGACATCGGCCGGCGGCTCGTGCGCGTCGGTGGGACTCCGGGACAGCGCGTCGGTGCGGCCGACGCCGCGAGGGTCGCCGCCATGAGAATCCATTGGTGCACCGCGCAGGCCGCGGCGCTGGGAATCTGCTGCGCAGGCGTCGCCGCGGCGCAGCGGCCGGACAGCGCGCGTACGATGCGCGCCGACAGCGCGAGCACCGCGCTCACCTGCGCACCGCCCGGAACGACGCTGCGTCTCTGGACGGGCGGCACGGACTCGGCGCGTGCGCGACTCGGCGTGCCGGACAATCGCGCGCGCGGTGCAATCGACACCGTGATCACGCTGGACATCACCGATCGCACGTGGACGCGCGACAACTTCTCGGCCGGCGTGGCCATCGGTGCCGCGGGCACGTCCGGGAGGCGGAACGCGCCCTGGAACGCATGCGCGGGCGCCGGCATCACGTTCGGCCGCGTGACCGCGGTGCTGCACAACGTGCACGGGCAGATTCGCTTCAAGGCCGATCCGAGCGCGCTGCGGTCTCTCGGAGATACGACAGGCAGTCCCCCACCAGCTCGCCCACCAAGGAGATAGACCATGCGCTCGCGTCTCATCTGCGTCCTCATCACGCTGTGCGTCGTGCTTGCCCCAGCGGCCGCCTCGGGCCAGCGCGACACGGCGCAGACCCGGCGTCCCGCGGGACAGCGCGTGGCGCCGTCGACGAACTCCGGTCTCACCTCCAACCGCGACGTCATTCTCGAGGTACCCGAGCTCTCGGTGGACTCGATCGGGCTCACCGTGCAGGACGTCCGCGCTCACGTCTCGCTCGACGCGAACGCGATGAACTTCGTGCAGATCACGGCGGGGGTGGACGTCGGCATCCGGAAGGTCCAGCTCAGCATCAGCGGCGTGCTCGCGGAGGCGTACCTCTACGTCGATCTCGACAACGTGGCCCGCGTGGTGGACCGCGTGGTCCTCACGCTCGACCGAAACCCGCAGATCCTCACGCAGGTGCTGAAGGCGGTGGACACGACCGTCAATGCCGCCCTGCCGCGGACGGGAACCACGCGACAATAGGCGACGAACCACCGGGAACGGATGGCGGAGCCCCTGGCCGCGCGGTAAATTGTGAGAGCCCTCACACCTCCCCCGCATGCCGGATACGGCTCCTCACGGGCCGACCATTCTCGTCGCTGAAGACAACGCCGAACAGCGATCGCTCTACGTCGCCGTGCTTTCCAGCGCCGGCTACCGCGTGATCGAGGCGGCCGACGGCGTACAGGCGGTCGACGTCGTGCGTCGCGAGCGACCTGGCCTGGTCCTGATGGACGTCACGATGCCGGGGACGAGTGGTTGGAACGCGGTTCGCACCCTGCGGCAGGACATCGAGACGCGGGCGATACCGATCATCGTCGTGACGGGGCTGGCGAGCGCGTGGGATCGCGACGCCTCGCTCGCCGCGGGGTGCGACGAGTATCTCGCCAAGCCGGTGCAGCCACAGCGACTGCTCGAGGAAGTGAAGAAGTTCCTGCCGCTGTGATCACCGGCCATCTCGGCATCGCCGCCGCGGTTCGGAGCGGTTGGCGCGACACGTCGCTGCTCTGGCTGCTCCCGGCCTCGATCGCGCCGGATCTCCTCGACGTCGCCTACGCGCTCGTGGGGATCTGCAGTCCGTTCGGACTCTACTCGCACACCGTGCCGGCGGCGACGCTGCTCGCCCTGGCTGTTGGTGGTGCCGCGTATCTGGCGACCGGCTCCCGCACCACCGGAATGGCGGCGGGAGCGCTGGTGCTCCTGCATCTCCCGGCAGACGTGATCACCGGCTACAAGTACTTCTGGCCGGGTGCCCCGCGAATGGGGCTCGAGCTGTACCGGCATGCCGCGCTCGACTTCGCGCTCGAGACATCGGTCGCGCTGGGCGGCTGGTGGCTGCTGCGTCGCGACCCCCGAGTGCCGCGGTGGGCCACGGTCGGCGCCGCGGCGGCCGCATTGGTGCTCGTGCAGGCGGTGTTCGACAGCAAGGCCATCGGGAAGCCGAGCGCCTGCGACGAGAAAGCGGAGCTGAGTGGGACGCCTTAAGCTTGTCGGCTGGAGCTTACCAATCGCACCGGTGTATGGTCCTCATCACCTCGCGCCATCTCGTACCTGCGTCTAGAAGCTGATGCCCGCCCGTCGCCCACCACATCCGCCTCCGCCGTCCGATCCCGACGACGACCCACTCGCCGCGTTCGAGCTGCCACCAGACGTCATGAGCCAGACGTTCGAGCACGCCATCAGCGACGCCGCGAGCATCACGCACGAGCGCGGCCACGCCGTTGCGTCGGCACTTCAGCGCAAACTCAAGGGCAGCGTGGTGGAGTACGGCTTTCCCGGCATGGTGACGGCGCACCTGAAATCCGGCGCCGTGGCCCGCTGCGGCGGTCCGGCGCTCGGCTGGATGGTGGACGTGGTGCGCACGCCGGGCGGCGAGACGGAGACGATCGAGGTCGACATCGCCGCCGACGAGACGGATGCCAAGAAGATTGCCGACGTGCTGGCGAAGGCGCTGAAGAAGGGACGCTTCGCCTAGCCCACCCTCGCCGTCAGCCGCCGCTCGTCCTCGTCCCGCTGGCCGAGGAATTCTCCGATCGCGGCGAGCGACGCGATGTTGTCGCAGAAGATCTTGAACGTCGCGAGGAGTGGAACGGCCAGGAACGCGCCCGGCACGCCCCAGATCCAGAAGAAGAACGTCAGGCCGACGAAGATCGCCACCGGGTTCAGGGTGAGGCGATGTCCGAGCAGGAGCGGCGTCACGAGGTTCGCCTGCAGGATGTTGATCGCCAGGAAGGTGCCGGGGATGAGCAGTGCGTGGCCGAGCTGGTCGAAGGTGGTGAGACCCGCGACACCGAGCACGAGCACGGCCGTCGCCGCGCCGAGGTAGGGCACGAACTCCAGGCAGGCCACGAGAGCGCCCCAGAGCAGCACGTTCGGCATGCCGAGGAGCCAGAGCACGAGCGCCACCACCGTGCCCTCCATCACGTTGAGCAACAGCGTCGTCGTGAGATATGCCGAGACCGTCGCTTCGGTAGCGCGCGCGATGTCCACCGCCTTGACCTTGTCGCCGAAGTGGGGCAGCACCTTGATCAGCTTCTGAAGAAAGAGGTCGCCGCCGGCGAGCAGGAAGTAGAGCAGGATGAAGATCTCGAGCAGCCCCGCGATGATCTTCTGCGTCGTGCCGAACAGCCGTGAGGACAAGCTCGGCCCACTCTGTACCACGACCTCCGGCGGCTTGCTGCCCGGTGGCCCGCCGACGGCGTTCGCCGCCTGCTCCACGTTCTTCTGCACCTGCTGCATGGGGCGGATGATTCCGCGAAGCTTGCCCTGCGCCCGGCCGAACGCCTCCGGCGCGGTGGCGATCCATCGCTGCGCCGGCCCGGCGAGTTGATAGACGCCGCCGCCGATCGCGCTCACGAGCAGGATGACGACGATCGCGGCGGCGATCGGCGGCTTGAGGTGAAAGCGCGCGAGGCGCCGGATGAGAGGGCTCAACAGAAAGTTGAGCAGGAGCGCGAACACGATCGGGATGAGGAAGTCGCGCGCGACGTACAGTGTGTAGAGGACCGCGAGGACCGTGAGCAGCGTCGCCTCGATCGAGCGGCTCCGCTTTGCC
>JBJMNM010000636.1:0-4809 GCA_045804305.1 Gemmatimonadaceae bacterium
TGCTGTGCCGGTTCCCGGCTGCTCGTGCAGGAAGGAATCGCCGATCGGCTCTACACCAAGCTGCGCGCACGGATGGAGACGCTGCGCCTCGGCTCCCCACTCGACAAGGCGGTGGACATGGGCGCGATCGTGGCGCCCGTGCAGCTCGAGCGCATTCAATCGCTCGTGGCCGCTGGCCGCGACGAAGGCGCGGACATGTGGCAGCCCTCATGGGCCTGCCCAACCGAGGGATGCTTCTACCCTCCCACGCTGTTCACCAACGTGCAGCCGTCGTCGACGATCGCGCAGGTGGAAATTTTTGGCCCTGTCCTCGTCGCCATGACGTTCCGTACGCCGAGCGAGGCGGTGGCGCTCGCGAACAACACGCAATACGGCCTCGCGGCATCAGTGTGGAGCGAGTCGATCAACCTCGCGCTCGACATCGCGCCCAAGATCAAGGCCGGCGTGGTGTGGATCAACTCCACCAACCTGTTCGACGCCGCGGCCGGCTTCGGCGGATATCGCGAGTCCGGATTCGGCCGCGAGGGTGGTCGAGAAGGCATGTACGAGTACCTCAAGCGCGACCGGACCGAGGATTCCACCGACGATCTGGCGGCTGGCCGTGCCGCCAAGGCGCGGAGCCGGAGCTCGGTGAAGTCCGCGCTCAAGCCCATCAAGCGCGCGGCGGAGCTCGACGATCCGGATCGTGGACCGCTGGTCGACCGCACGGCCAAGCTGTTCATCGGCGGCAAGCAGGCGCGCCCCGACTCCGGCTACTCCCGTTGGGTCAGCGGTGCCGACGGCCACGTGCTCGGCGAAGTCGGCGAGGGCAATCGCAAGGACATCCGCAACGCCGTGGAGGCGGCGCACGCGGCGCTCCCGGGATGGTCGAAAGCCACGGGGCATAATCGCGCGCAGATTCTCTACTACATCGCCGAGAATCTCGCGGCGCGCTCGACCGAGCTGGCGGCACGCATCTCGGCAATGACAGGCGGTGATGGCGCCGCCGAGGTCGAGGCGGCGGTGCGGCGCCTGTTCACCTATGGCGCATGGGCCGACAAGTACGACGGGCAGGTGCACCAGGTGCCGCTGCGCGGTGTGGCGCTCGCGATGAACGAGCCGATCGGGGTGATCGGCGTAGCGGCGCCGGAGGAGTATCCCCTGCTCGGGCTCGTATCACTCGTCGGGCCAGCCATCGCGGTGGGAAACACCGTCGTCGCAGTGCCGTCGGAGAAGTCGCCGCTGGCGGCGACGGACTTCTATCAGGTGCTGGAGACGTCCGATCTGCCGGCGGGCGTCGTGAACATCGTCACGGGGCCGAAGGACTCGCTCTCGACGACGCTCGCCGAGCACGACGACGTGGACGCCGTGTGGTACTTCGGCAGCCGCGAGGGGGTAAAGGCCGTAGAGCTCGCGAGCGCGGGGAACATGAAGCGCACGTTGGCCGAGTGGGACGCGCGGGATTGGCCGTCGGCCGAGGACGGTGAGGGTCGCGACTTCCTGCGCGAGGCCACGCAGGTGAAGAACATCTGGATTCCGTACGGCGAGTAACCGTGAACGGTGAACCGTTTACCGTGAACCGTAGGATCAAGGGCACACCGAGCTCAGTCCGGTGTGCCCTTGTCGCGACACGCAGCTCGGTGCTCAGATGCGTGTCGCGAGGTACCTCGCCGTGCCGGAGATCATCGCGCCTGCGATCGGTGTGATCGCTCCCTGACGCGCCGCGTTGTCCGCGCGTGTCGCGAGCGCGAGCAGGGTGGCGTGGGCGGCTGCCGGACGCGAGGCGCGCACGTCGGCGAACGCTGATTGTGCCAGGTGCGTCATCCCCTCGCAGGCCCCACTGCGCGCACCCTGCACCTGATCGCAAAGCGCTGCGATCGATTCGGTGAGACCGCTCAGGATGCTTTCGGCCGTCGCCTGCGCTCTCTGTGCGGTCAGTTGATTGGCGGCGTCACCGAGGATGGACCTGGACAGATCGTCTGTCGCATCGGCGGCAAGCTGCGCGACCATCGGCGCCGCTTCGACGAGTCGGCCGAGCCGCGCGGCGCGGGCGAACGCGAGCGGATCTGTCGCGGCCGTGCGGAGCACGGCGGCGCGGATCGTTGCGCGTGACGCCTCCGAAAGCAGGCCTCCGTACTCTCCGAGCATGCGGCCGCGGGTCGCCGTGACCGCGCCGGCAAGTGTGGGATTCACGCGCTCGGCTTCCTCGAGCAGGGCGACCGCCGCATCGCCACGCGAGGCAACGAGGCGTTGTGCGTCAGCGTTGATCGAGAGGCCGACGAGCGCGAGGCCACGGGCTGACGCCGGATCCTGCAGCCGCACCACGACACGCACGAGCTGAGTGCGGTACGTACCCTCGGCGCTGTCTTCCCCATCGTCGGTGCGGGGTTCGCTCACCGTATTCGCCTCGCGCTCGAGCAGAGCGATCAGCTTGAGCCGAGTCGCCACGGGCAGCGCGGAGGGCGTGACCGTACGGAGCGCCGCCACGGCGGCAGAGCGTACTTCCAGGTCCGGCGAGTCCAGCGCCGCCGTCACGGAATCGATGTTGACGGGATCGCTCGCCTGTGCATGCAGCGGCGACGCGTCGAGCACGGCGAACATCGCGATGAAGAGCAGCGGGAGGCGTCGAAGGGAGGCGGCTCGCATGTGCGCGCTCCATTTCATGGGTGTGCTGACGAGGCAGGTGCGCGTCATGGGCAGTCGAGCTCCACGTGGACATGGCCGACCTTCGCGTGACCGAGATCCTCGGTGTCCCAGCCGCGCTCCACGGCGAGGTCGTTGAGGGCGTGCCAGAAGGTGTACTGTCTCTCCGATCCGTCTCTGGGAAAGGTCTGAAGGTCCGCGGCGCATCCCCACATGTGCCAGGTCACGAGCGACGGCCTGGACTTGTTCGTGGAGGGGATGTGGCCGTTGAGGTTGTGATTGGGATTGCGATAGATCGTATTCAGCTGCCAGCTCCCCGCCCACAGCACATTGAGCTCGACGAGCTTTGCCATGAATACCGGCTCGAGGACGGCGTACGGATAATCCCCGTTGTTGGCGCCGACGCTCACGCTCGGCGACGGAGAGAATTCGTCGCGCGTTGGAATGTGCCTGCCGAGTGTGGTCAGTCCGAACTCGTAGTACTCCTCGCGGATCGTGTCGATCGGATCCTGGCCCACCGTCACCGGATCGGAGCGGTACGTGTCGCCGTCCTTCGTCCATATGGCCGTCACCTTGTACTTCAGCGACTTCCGATCGTCGTCACCCGGGTGATCCGTCGGCCATCGGCTGCGGTCGTGCTTCGGCAGAGCGAACGACGTCGAAGCCCCTCCCTGCGGCTGCGGCGGCGGAATGGAGTTGACGCGATCATTCGGCGCATCGACGACCTCCCAGGAAACCTCGGGCGCCGGCTCATCCGGGTTGACCGCGGCCTGGAGCTCGATCGTGCGCTCGCGCCGCGCGAAGCTGAACGACTTCGCGGCATTTGGCCCGCGCGCCTTGACGATGCGGATGGCCCCCGCGTCGCCGCTCCCGACGTCCATCGAGTACGTCTGGCCCGCGTAGACGCAGCAGACGCCCATCACGAGGAACTGGAGAGGGCTCATCGGCGTCACGACAGCATACTTCATCACGCTCCTGGTCTCGAGCGTCGCCTGTGCGCCATAGGTGAGGTCGTCCGGTAATTCCGGGGGCGAGCAGTCCTCGGGCTCGGTCAGGGTGAGGTCCACCTGACCGACGGGCTGTCCCTCTTCATCATATCCGGTGAGCGTGCCGTACGAGCCGCTGCACATGATGGCCCCGCCGCCACGAAGTCTGAGGGTGCGAACGGGTCCGCTGAACCGGAACGTGATTGGGCGGGGCTGAAAGTACCCTTGTCCGTTCGACGGCTCCACGCTCGTGACGGCCGGGCACTCCGTCACCGACGGATCGCACGCCACGTCGGCGCTCACCACACGCGACGGAGCTCGATTGCGCCGGAAGTATCCCTGCTGGACGGAGTCGCCGTGAGTCAGCGCGTGGACGACTCGCGGGGCCGTCATGACGTGGGTTGCCGAGTCGGAGCAGCCGCTGAGAGAGGCGACGACGCCGCTCACCACCAGCGCGGCCGTTCGACGCAGCCTTCGCGAACCGCCACCGCGCCTGCCTGATTCGACCGAGTGACCTGAGCGCACGGGAGATGGGATTGGAGATGGATGGCGACGGCACCGATCCAGAAGGGATGCGGCCCGATCGATCGTGGTCCAATCTCCACCGCCATGTCACCGACGCGTCATCGAATCGCGGCGGGGCTCATCATCGCGCCCTACATCGCCGCCAGCCGCGCCTCGATTCGCTCGAGCTCCAACCGTGCGTTGATCTCGAGCGCGATCTGGCGCCCGCGCTCGAGATGCACGCGCGCATGCTGGGTCTGCCCCTCCGCCTCGGCGACATCGGCCAGCACGCAGAGGCATTCGATCTGCCGCCACCGGTTCTCCGACACGGCGAAGTGTCCATAGGCCTCGGCCACCATCTCGGCGGCCGCGACGAGCTTGCCCTGTGCGACACGCACCTGCGCGAGGTTGAGCCGGGCAAGCGCCGCAAGCTCCGCGTCCTGAACCTCGCGCCCGCGGGTGAGCGCGTCGCTGAGCAACGAGTCCGCCTCGTCGAGATCTCCGAGGTCGAGCGCCAGGCGGCCGAGGTTGTTCGTCGCGATCGCTTCGCCGCGGCTGTAGCCGGCGGACTGAAAGAGCGCTCGCGATTCGACAAAGGCTTCCGCCGCCCACTCGAACTCGCGCCGCTGGGCGTGGATGGAGCCGATGTTCTGCATGGCGATGCCGCGCTGCCGATCGTTCAACGCGACTCGCACCA
>JBJMNM010000637.1:0-7799 GCA_045804305.1 Gemmatimonadaceae bacterium
GACGTGGCCGCTCGGCCGACGGCTCGTAGTGCGGATTCGCCGCGTTCGCCCCGGCCGAGACGTTCGGACCGTGGTCCGTGAGCAGGCCGGCGCGCGCGAACCGCTCCTGGATCCACGCCATCAGCTCGTGCTCGGCGATGGGCGTGCTCGTGCGTGCCCGCTGGCCTGCCAGCGTGAGCGCCTCGAGGGCGATGCCGCGCAGGTGCTCGGCGGCCCGCAGGTGCGACGCGACGTCGCTCGCGCTCCACGACGCGTAGAAGCGCGAGACGAGTTCGCCGGAGGAGACGACGGCCGTCGGCCCAGCGGCGCGCACCATCTCCAGCACGCCCGCGGGCACGCGGTCGAGATACGGCACCGCATCGCCCGGCGAATACTCCATGGCGATCCGCTTGCCGCGGACCATCGCGGCGAGCGCGGTCTCGAGCGTGCGCCACGAGCTGTACGTCGCGTGCCGCCACTCCCTGGGCCAGGTGCGCCACGCCACCTGCTCGATCGCGTGGCCCAGCGCGCTCGGCACACCGTCGCGCGGGATCCAGACGAAGATGCGGCGGGTGACCATCCCCTCGAGACGGAGCAGCCCACCCGCGATGGGATTCAGTCCCTGAAAGTCGAACAGGAGCCAACCATCGAGCCCCGCGTCGGCGATGGCGCGCTGCAGCGCGGGAAGCGTGGCGGGCGTCAGCATCGTACGCGACTCGAAGGCGATCAGGCCGTTGCGCTGCGCCAATCGGCGCGCCACTCGCAGGACCCCTCGCCGCGGCCGGCGCATCGGGTGTGCTCCACGGCGCCGGTGACGCCGACGAGCAGGCGCATCAGCTCGCGCAGCGTGGCCTCGTAGAACGCGCACCCCGTGCTGCCCGGAGCGACGCCGACGGTCACCGAACGCGGCACTTCGAGCAGCACGTAGGTGCCCACTCGGCGCACGTTCGCGTTGAGGTAGCGCTGAGCGAGCCGGCGCACGCGACGCAGCGCCATCGGTCGCGCGATGAACGACGGGAGCCCTCGCACGAGCGAGCGCGTCATCGGGTTCACCGTCATGTACGCTACCTGCGCGAGATGGCGGCCGGCGGCCCGGAGCACCGCTTCCGCGTCGGGGCGGCGGCCGATGAGCCGCGCCAGCGCGACCGCCTCGTCCTGCGCCGTTCGCTGATTGCGTCGCACCGCTTCGCTGTAGCGCTTGATCTGCGTGTACACCGTGTCGCTCAGACCGAAGCGCTTGTTGCGGAGCTCGTCCACGAACTCGGCTTCGAGCACTCCTTCCGGAGTGTCAACGTCGCGTACGGCTTCGAGAAGGCTGAGCGGGAGGAGTGCGTCGACCGTAGCGAGCATGCGACAGCGGAGGGGGACAGCGGCGGGACCGGCAGAGTCAGTCGCTGAAGCTAGCGGGAACCGCAGAGCCGCTCAATCCCTTGCACTCGTGCTCGCGGCGCTTGCCGCATCGCGGAGCCCTCTCTACGTTCGCCCGTACCGCCCGCCACACGGAGAACCTGCGTTGCCCGAGGCCCGTACCATCATGCTGTCCTCCGAGCGTTGATGGTCGAGCGCGTCGCAGCGGGGCTGCCCGCCGCCGCTGCAATCGCGTGGGCGGCGCGCCGGGCCGGCTCCCTCTCCACTTCCGGCGCCGTCGCGGCCACGGCGGTGGGTACGGCGGCGGTCGCGGCCGGCTGGCGCTGGGCCGCGCTCCTAGTGATCTATTTCATCTCCTCCTCCCTGCTCTCACGGGTGGGAGCGGCGGAGAAGGCGAGACGCACCAGCGGCGTGGTGGCGAAGGGCGGCGCGAGAGACGCCATCCAGGTGCTCGCCAACGGCGGCCTGTTCGCGTTCTTCGCTGCGCAAGTGCCCTTCGTGGGAGCGCCACTCGACGCGTGGGTCGCCGCGGCCGCGCTCGGCGCCCTGGCCGCCGCGACTGCCGACACCTGGGCTACCGAGGTCGGTACGCTCATCGGCGGAGCGCCGCGCACGCTGCTCACGCTCCGACGCGCTCCGCCGGGGACGTCCGGCGCCGTGAGCGTGGCCGGGACGCTGGCGATGATCGCTGGTGCGCTGTTCATCGCGCTCCTCGCCCGCGCACTCTCGCTCACGACCGCGGTCGGCATCGTGGCATCGGCCGGCGCGGCCGGCGCGATGGCGGACTCGCTGCTCGGCGCCACGCTGCAGGAGCGACGCTGGTGCGACGCCTGCGCGCTGGCCACCGAGCGGCGGGTGCATGCCTGCGGCACGGTCACCCGCCTGGTCGGTGGCCGGGCATGGATGGACAACGACGTCGTGAACTTCATCGCGACGCTCGTTGGGGCCGTGGTAGCCACGGCGCTGGTCGCCGTCTAGCCTTCGCAAGGTGAGCCGAGAGCCATTCAGTCCCAAGCCGGACGTGGTGGTGGTCGGGGGCGGTCCGGCGGGAGCGTCCACGGCGTTCGCGCTGGCGCGCGCCGGCGTGCGCGTGCTCGTGCTCGACCGCGCCACGTTCCCGCGGCCGAAGCCGTGCGCCGAGTATCTGAGCCCGCAGGCGTCGCGGCTGCTCCACCAGATGGGGGCGCTCGACGCGGTGGAGCGCGCCGGTGCGGCTCACCTTGCGGGGATGACGGTTCGCGCGCCGAACGGCGCCCTCATCCGCGGCGACTTTGTGGCGACGCATGGATACAGTGCGTTCCGCGATCGCGGGCTCGCGCTGCGCCGGACGCGGCTCGATCCCATCCTCCTCGATTGTGCGCGACGCGCGGGCGCCGACGTCCGCGAGCACACGCGCGTCGCCGACGTGCTGCGCGATGGGCGTGGCCGCGCGATCGGCGTGCGCGTGCTGCACGCGGACGGCGGGAGTGAGGACATTCGCGCGCGGCTCGTCGTCGGCGCCGATGGACTTCGATCGGTCGTCGGCAGCCGTCTCGATCTGAGCCGGAGGCGCCGCTGGCCGCGCCGGCTCGCCCTCGTGGCGCACTACGAGCTGTTTGGCGACGTTACCGCGTGGGGTGAGATGCACGTGGAGCGCGACGTAGGCTACGTGGGCCTGGCCGCGGTGGAAGATGGCCTGACCAACGTGGCCATGGTCGTGCCGGCGAGCGCCGCATCGCTCGTGAGCGCGGACCGCACGGCGTTCTTCGAGCGGTGGCTGCGCGAGCGTCCGCAGCTCGCCCCGCGCGTGGCCGGCGCTCGGCGCGTCACGCCGGTGATCGCGACTGGTCCGTTCGCGTCGCATGCCCGACACGCGTGGGCGCCGGGTGCCGCGCTCGTGGGAGATGCGGCCGACTTCTTTGATCCGTTCACGGGCGAGGGGATCTACGCCGCACTCCGTGGCGGCGAGCTCCTCGCGCCGTTCGCGCTGCAGGCGCTTGGTGCGGATGCCGCCGGCGCCGACGCGGCGCTCGCCGCGTACGATCGTGCGCGAACGGCGGAGTTTTCCGGCAAGTGGCTCGTGGAGCGGCTCATCAGCTCCGCGGTCGGCTTCGCGCCGGCGATCAACTACTTCGCGCGCACGCTCGAGGCGCGGAAGGACATGGCCGACCTGCTCGTCGGCGTGACGGGAGACTTCGTGCCCGCGCGCGAGGTGTTGCGTCCCGGCTATCTGCTGAATCTCTTTCGCCCATGACGATCGATCCGGATTCATTTCGCAGTGTGCTCGGCCGCTTCGCGTCGGGGATCACCGTGGTCACGACGCGCGATGCGAAGGGTCGCGACGTGGGAATGACCGTGAGCGCGTTCTGCTCGGTGAGCCTTCACCCCCCGCTCGTGCAGGCGTGCATCGATCACCAGTCGTCGGCATTTCATGCGCTCGAGACAGCCGAGCGCTTCGGCGTGAGCATCCTCGCCTCGGACCAGGAGGCCCTGTCGCGCCGGTTCGCGTCGGTGGATTCGGCGCACCGGTTCGACGGCATCGGCTACCTGCGCGGCGAGAGCGGCGTGGTCCTGCTGCTCGACGCGCTGGCGCATCTCGAATGTCAGGTCGTGACGCAGCACGTCGCCGGCGACCATACGATCTTCATCGGGGAAGTGGAGCGCGCCACGGCGCGCGACGCGCGGCCACTGCTGTACTATCGCGGCGGCTACGCGCAGCTCGAGCGCTGAGGGCGGCGGCGTGTTGTCCCTCTCGCCTCGGCGGCGGCGCGACCATGAGCACCTCGACGATCCGGGCATCGATCCCGCGCTGCGCGAGCGTTCGCTGCGCGACGTGCGGCGGTCCAACAGCACGCTCGGCGGCGCACGCGCGGTGCTCAGCGAGGTGCGTCGCCAGCTTCCGACGCTCGGCGCAGCCGCGACGCTGCTCGACGTGGGCACGGGGCTCGGCGACATTCCGGCGCGCGCCCGCGCGCTCGCGGCGCGGCGAGGGGTGGCGCTCACCACGCTGGGCGTCGACGAAGCCGCATCGCTGGCACGAGTCACGCACGGACTCCTCGACGGGACTGCCTGCGCCGACGCACGCCGCCTCCCCTTTCCCGACGCGAGCGTCGACATCGTGACCTGCTCCCAGGTGCTGCACCACTTCGAGGATGCCGACATTCCCGACGTGCTGCGCGAGCTGCAGCGCGTGGCACGGCGCGCGGTCATCGTGAGCGACATCCGCCGCAGCTGGATCGCGGCCGCCGGATTCTGGATCGTGAGCTGGCCGCTCGGCTTTCATCCCGTGACCCGACATGACGGGGTGGTGTCCGTGCTGCGCGGCTTCACGCCGCGCGAGCTCTCGCAGCACGTACGGCGTGCCACCGGCCGCTCGGCGAGCGTGCGCCGCCACCTCGGCTTTCGCGTCACCGCCACCTGGACACCATCCCCATGAGCCTTCCCGTCCCGTACGACCTCGGGCCGATGCCCACCGGCCGCACCATGACGACGGTGGACGAGCAGCTGGTCCGCGCACCCGTCGCGCGGATCTTCACGCTCGCGGCGGATGTGGAGCGCTGGCCGTCGCTGTTGCCGCACTATCGCTATGTGAGGTTCATCGAGCGGCGGGCCGACGGCGGCGGCATCGTGGAGATGAGCGCGAACCGTCCGTTCGGCCTCGTGCAATGGCCCACCTGGTGGCGTTCACAGATGCGCATCCACCCGCCCGGCACATCGCTCGTCCCCTCGGTGCGATTCTCGCACGTTGCGGGGGTGACGAAGGGCATGGAAGTGGAGTGGACCTTTCAGGAGGTCGCCGGCGGCACGCACGTGCGCATCGTGCACGCGTGGAACGGACCGCCAGTGGCGATGGTCGGCGAGCTCGCGGCCTCGATGGTCATCGGGCCGGTGTTCGTGCACGGCATCGCGAGCCGGACCCTGGCCGGCCTGGCGGCCTCGGCGGAACGGTCCGGCGCGTGAGCGGGTAACTTGCGGTCTATCAGGGAGGACGGCAGTGGCTGAGCGGCGACGAGTTGCGGTAACGGGCATCGGTGCGATCACGCCCATCGGCAGTCGAGCGACCGGACTGTGGGACGGACTCCGCGCGGAGCGGTCGGCCGTGCGGACCGTCACGCGCTTCGATCCGTCGCAGTGGCGCAGCCAGAACGCCGCCGAGGTGAACGACTTCGACGCGAACGACTACCTCGAGCGCAAGAAGGTGAAGCGTCTGGAGCGGTTCGGCACCTTCTCCATCGCCTGCGCGATGCAGGCCCTGGAGGACGCCGGCATCGATCTCGCCGCCGAGAATCGCGAGCGGATCGGCTCCATGATGGGCACCGCGCTCGGTGGGCTGAGCTTCGCCGAGGAGCAGCTCGGCGTGTTCCTGAATCAGGGACAGAAGTCGGTGGATCCCACGCTCGCGCTCAACGTCTTCGGTGGCGCGGCCAGCTGCAACATCGCCATCGAGCTCGGCGTGCAGGGACCGAACAGCACGAATGGGATGAGCTGCGCGTCCGGCACGATCGCCGTCGGCGACGCGTTCCGCGCCATTCGCGACGACTACGCCGACGTGATGTTCGCCGGCGCGGCCGAGGCGCCGCTCGCGCCGCTCTGCTTCGGCGCGTTCTCGATCATCCGCGCGATGTCGACGCGCAACGCCGATCCGGCGAGCGCGTCGCGCCCCTTCGATCGCGATCGCGACGGCTTCGTGATGGGCGAAGGCGCCGCGGTGCTCGTGCTCGAGGAGCTCGGGCGGGCGAAAGCTCGTGGAGCGCACATCTACGCCGAGATCGTCGGCTACGGGATGTCGAACGACGCGCACCACATGACGGCGCCACGCCCGGACGGCTCACAGGCATCGCGGTCGATGAACCTCGCGCTCCGCGACGCCGACATGCGCGCGCACGAGGTGGCGTACGTGAACGCGCACGGCAGCTCCACGCCGCTCAACGATCCCACCGAGACGGGCGCCATCAAGCAGACCTTCGGCGACCACGCGCCGAAGCTGCAGGTGAGCAGCACCAAGGGCTATTACGGCCACGCCCTTGGCGCCTCCGGCGCGATCGAGCTGGCGATCACGGCGCTCGCGCTCGATCGCCGCTGGCTGCCGCCGACGCTCAACCACGATGCGCCGGCCGACGGCTGCGATCTGGACTACATCCCTCGACAGGGCCGCGTGGCCGACGTGGAGTATGCGCTCAGCAACAGCTTCGGGTTCGGCGGGATCAATGCGGCGGTGGTGCTGAAGCGACATGATGGGGTGTGACCTGTTATTCTTGACACGCTAACGCAGCGTCCTCTCGACACCCCGCCCCAGGAGAACATGCGCGACAGCTGGCGCCACTTCGCGGCCGAGTTCATCGGCATCTTCGCTCTCGTCTTCGTCGGTGGCGCGTCCATCATGGCCGCCGCGATGTCGCACAACACGAACGGTCTCCTCGTCGCGGCACTCGCCCACGGCGTCATCCTCGCCATCATGGTCACGGCGACGATGCGGATCTCGGGGCATCTCAATCCAGCCGTCACGCTCGGATTCCTCGTGACGCGCCGCATCGAGCCGGTGATGGCGGTGGTGTACATCATCGCCCAGCTACTCGGCGCGGCCGTCGCGGCGTACGCGCTCAAGGCGATCTTTCCGGCCGACATTGCGGTCGCGGCCCGGCTGGGAGGCCAGTCCATCGCGGGCGACGTCAGCGCGGGCCAGGCGATCCTCTGCGAGGCGATCGCGACGTTCTTCCTGACGTTCGTCGTGTTCGGGACGGCCGTGGATCCGGCGGCGCCCAAGGTCGGGGGCTTCGCGATCGGGCTGGCGGTGACGGCCGATATCCTGGCGATCGGGCCGCTCACCGGCGGGTCGATGAACCCGGCGCGCTCCTTCGGCCCGGCGGTGGCGAGCGGCGTCCTCGAGGGCCAGTTGATCTACTGGATCGGCCCGATCGTCGGCTCCATCGCCGCCGCGCTGCTGTACGACGGTCTGTTTCTCCGCCGAGGGAAGGAGCCGGTGGACCACGGGGCGGTGCGGCCGACGAAGTGATCGCGGGTACGGGCGCGCCGTGGACAGCGGCGCGCCCTCTCGCGCGGGTCACCGGGCGTCTCAGACGAAGAGGAGGTGGCGCGCGGCGACGAACAGCCAGCTGAGCCAGGCGATGCCGATGGGAAAGAGCGTGAGGCCGACGCTGAACACGAGGCCGTGCCGAAAGAGCGTCGGCCCGACCGGCGCGACGTCCTGGCCCCAGAGGCGCTCGAGCAGGACCTCGATGGCGAAGCCGAACGTGTAGCAGACGTTCGCGCACACGCCGTACACGATGACCAGTGGCCATGGCGCGTCGAAGCTGACATGTGGCGGGAGCCAGCTCAGCGCGTGGAGCACCGTGAGCGTGATCAGTCCCGTTCCCCCGACGATGAGGTTGTACGTCGGTCGGCGGCTTTCCCACCAGGTGAGCAGCGTGGCGGGGGAGCGGCGGACGTCGGGCACGGGAAACAGCAGTTGGGCC
>JBJMNM010000638.1:0-3604 GCA_045804305.1 Gemmatimonadaceae bacterium
AGCGGGAGGGCAAGCGCTCGCGCGCCTTCTGCGCACCGGTGCGGGTACCGGACGAGGTGTACCTCGTGCTCCGCCCACACGGTGGCCAGACCGACTGGAACACCTTCCTGCACGAGCTCGGGCACGCGCTCCACTTCGCGTACATGCGCCCCGATCACCCGATGGAGTACCGCTGGATGGGGGACAACTCGGTGACGGAGGCGTATGCGATGCTCTTCGATCACCTCATGCAGGACGCGGGCTGGCTCCAGCGCTACACGCGCCTGGACAAGAAGTCGTTGCCGAGCTTCCTGCGCAACGCGGGGTTCGAGGAGCTGCACTTCCTGCGTCGCTACGCGGCGAAGCTGATCTACGAGACGCAGCTCTACGGCGGCGATCAGGGCTTCGACGCAATGCCCGATCTCTACGTCGAGCTGCTGACCTCCGCGACCAGCTTCAAGTATTCAGGTGCCGATGCATTCGTGGACGTGGACCCGCGCTACTACGCGGCGCGCTATCTCCGCGCCTGGCAGCACCAGGCGCTGATCACCGAGACGCTCGTGGAGCGATACGATGCGGACTGGTGGCGCAACCCGCGCGCGGGGCCGTGGGTGGTGCAATCGCTGTTCGGCGAGGCGCAGCGCGAGCTGGCGCACGAACAGGCGCAGAGGGTGTCGGGGAAGGGGTTGTCGTTTGCGCCGTTGGTGAGGAGCATCGAGCGGATGCTGGGGTGAACTGCTCCGGCAAATTCGATGATGCGCCGGTCGCAAGAGCAACAGCTTTTGAACTGCTCCAGCATCCAGCGGATCACTCCGAGTGGCTGTGGGACTCCCAGTGGCCCGCCATGCCGTCCGACCATGCCAGCATCCATCCTTTACTGGTCAGTCCCTCACCCGGGCCGACGCGAGATTGCTTGGGGGTGCGGGGTGAGCGTCGCGCACCAGGGAGAGTGCCTCGGACTGGCCTGCGCCGACTGGCCAAGAGGTCATCGTCAAGCGGTCGTCGTCAAGCGGTCGCGATTCGGCGCACCCCCAACGGAAGAGCGCCGGCTCTCCGACGATCTCGACGAGTAAAGGAACGATGCCCGCGTGGTCGCAGCCGCATGGCGGGCCACTCGGAGTCCCACAGCCACTCGGAGTGATCCGCTGGATGCTGGAGCAGTTCAAAAGCTGTTGCTCTTGATCTTGCGACCGGCGCATGCTGTCGACCCGCGTTCGGTTGCAATGTTACTCGGCTTGTCGCGCACTCAACCGTCAAATGCGCGAAGCGCAAATTGCCGGGTCGGCCGCTCATCGCGGCGACCAGCGCTCGATAAGAGCGCCGACGGATGAGTCCGCATGGTTGCAGTGCCCGGGAGCGCCTCCAACGTTGACGCGGCGGACCCCGTTCCACAAAGGGCCCTGTCGGATTGGCTCCCTAAAAACGACTTTGTTCGCCTAGTTGCCAAATTCGCGACAAGATCGCATCATCTGTGGCCCCACCGGCCGAACCGTTCGAGCGACACCGCTTTTCGCGCAAGTTCACCCTCCGCCGCCATTGCCCGTGAGCTCCCTCGACAGACGCACATTCCTCAAGACCGGCGTGGTCGCCGCCGCCGGTGCCGCGCTTCCGCTTCGCTCGTGGGCGCAGGCCCTCGGCGCGAACAGCGACATCCGTGTCGCCGTGATCGGTCTCAATGGCCGTGGACGCAATCATCTGCAGAGCCTCGCAAAGATCCCCGGCGTGCGCGTCGTGGCACTGTGCGACGCCGACACCGCGGTGCTCGACAAGGTGAAGCCGACCGTCAACGGCGGCAACGTCAAGACCTACCAGGACATTCGCGATCTGCTCGCGGACAAGGAGGTCGACGCCGTCACGATCGCCACGCCGAACCACTGGCATTCGCTCGCCGGCATCTGGGCGCTCCAGGCCGGGAAGGACGTCTACATCGAGAAGCCGGTCTCGCACAACGTGTGGGAGGGACGCCAGCTCGTCGCCGCGGCGGCGAAGTACAATCGCGTCATCCAGGCCGGCACGCAGATCCGCTCCGGCGAAGGATTGCGCGAAGCAGTGGCATGGACGCAGGCGGGCAACCTCGGCAAGATCACCGCGGCGCGCGGCTTCTGCTACAAGCGCCGCGACAGCATCGGCAAGGTGAACGGCCCGCAGCCGGTGCCGGCGTCGATCAACTACGATCTGTGGAGCGGCCCCGCGCCGCTCGTTCCGCCGCATCGCAACACGAAGAACGGGCCGGTGCACTATGACTGGCACTGGGTCTATCTCTACGGCAATGGCGACGTCGGCAACCAGGGCATCCACCAGATGGACGTCGCGCGCTGGTTCCTCGGCGAGTCCGGACTGCCGCGCCGCTCGCTCAGCGTGGGCGGTCGCCTCGGGTACGTGGATGATGGCAACACGCCGAACACGCAGGTCGTGGTGCATGACTACGCGACCGCGCCGCTGATCTTCGAGGTGCGCGGACTTCCGGCGAAGGCAGGCCTCGTTGGCTCCGGCGCGGATCCGCGGGCCAATGCCGACAGCGCGGGCATGGACAAATACCGCGGCGTGAGCATCGGCAACGTGATCGACTGTGAGGGAGGCAGCATCATCACGAGCGAGTACTTTACCGCCATGGCGGTCGACAAGAACGGCAAGACGGTGAAGGAGTTCAAGGGCACCGACCGCCACATGGCGAACTTCATCGACGTGGTGCGCAGCCGGAAGACGGCGGAGCTCTACGGGCCGATCGAGGAAGGCCACGTGTCGAGCGCGCTCTGCCACCTCGGCAACATCTCGCACCAGCTCGGCGCGGCCACGCCGGAAGGCCAGCTCAGGGAGACGGTCAAGTCGAACCACAACCTGAGCGAGGCCAATGGGCGCATGATCGAGCACCTGCACGCGAACAACGTGGACCTGAACGCCACCCCGCTCACCCTTGGCGTGCCGCTGCTGGTGGATGCGCGTGCCGAGCGGTTCACGGGCCCGGATGCGTCGCGCGCGAATGCGATGCTCACGCGGGAGTACCGGGCGCCGTT
Source organism: Gemmatimonadaceae bacterium (assembly GCA_045804305.1). Taxonomy (GTDB): domain Bacteria; phylum Gemmatimonadota; class Gemmatimonadetes; order Gemmatimonadales; family Gemmatimonadaceae; genus AG11. The sequence continues at coordinate 2,994 of JBJMNM010000638.1, forward strand.
CGTCGTGCCGGCGCTCGTGACAGCGTCGCGGTAGGTCCATGACGGCGTGAGCGGATCGCGGTATGACTCCGTGGGCGCGAATGGATTGAAGGGCGGAATGGCAATGGCCATCTCGCCCTTCATTCCATTGGAGCCTTTGCAAGAACAAGAACAGAATGCACGGAACGGTCGGAAGAGGCGGGAAACTACGGATCAAGCCTTTGTTTGATCCGCGTTTCCTGCTTCTTCCGTAGTTTCCGTGCATTCTGTTCTTGTTCTTGCATAGAGACGATGTGCTGTCTGGCGCAGGATTCGCGGAGAGTCGGCGACCATGACGGACACATCGACTAACCAGGCGGACGAGCGCCCCCCGACCATCTCACGCGATGAGCTTGCGGCGGCGCTTGCATCCGACCGTCCGCCTGCGCTGTTCGAAGTGCTCCCGGCCGGCTACTGGAAGAAGCACCACCTTCCCGGCGCGATCAGCGCGTCGCCGGAGCAGGCGGTAGCGATCATCACCGCGCAGGTCCCGGATCACGACGCGGACATCGTGGTGTACTGCTGGGACCCCGGCTGACCTCGCGGACGCATTGCCGCCCGTGAGCTGGCGGCGCTCGGGTACACCAACGTGC
>JBJMNM010000639.1:0-2717 GCA_045804305.1 Gemmatimonadaceae bacterium
CCGCCTGAACGAAGGTCCACTGGCCACGTGGCCCCTGTCATGCTGATTCTTCGTGTCGCGGGACATGGACCGGGAGGGCCTCATGACCACTCGTTCGGGAGCGCGCGTGCTGATGGTGTACACGGCGGCTCTGGCTGGAGTCATTGGTGCGGGCTGCGCATCCGCTCCTTCATCGGGCGTCGCGGCGGCGCCAGCGCCCGCACCTGATTCGGTCACGGTTGCCTATGGGCGCGTGTCGCGCGCGCATCTCACCGATGCGGTGTCGAGCCTCGGACCAGACGACATGGACAAGGGGCACGCGCTCCGCATCGAGGACCTGATCGAGGGTCGTCTTCCCGGCGTGCAGGTCTCACGCAGCGCGACCGGCCAGCTCTCGATCCGCATTCGCGGCGCCGCCTCGTTCCAGACGGGTGGAAGCGAGCCGTTGATCGTCATCGACGGGATGGCCGCACCGGCCTTCGGCGGCTCGAGCGCGCTCGACAGCATCGCCCCGTCCGACGTGGCGCGGATCGACGTGCTCAAGGATGCCGGTGCCGCGGCCATCTATGGCGCGCAGGGGGCCAACGGGGTGATCATCGTCACGACGAAACGACGCACGCAGTAGCTCGGCGCCGTAGCGCCGATTCATGTGTGCAGGTCCTGCACCTCGGCCCGCGGATGGCTCACGGCACCGGCACGGTCCACGACAGGACTCCGCCGCCACGCCCATCCGGCACGATGCTCGTCCTGAGGATCACGCGGTCGATGAAGTTGTCAGGGTGGGCGTGGGAGTAGCGCACGACCTTGAGCCCCGCGAAGGTACCGATGCCCGCGCCGAGCGCCACGTCGCTCGCCCAGTGCACGTTGTGGTACATGCGCGACAGCCCCACGAGCGTCGCGCCGCCATAGAGCACGGACCCCGCGTACCAGGTGTACTGCGGCCACATGCGATGCACCTCGCTCGTAACCGACGCGGCCACGGCGAACGCCGTCGTGGTGTGTCCCGATGGAAAGCTCTGCCGCTGCGAGCTCGAGAAGCCCTTCAGGAGCTTGAAGTCGTGCGGGTTCGTGTCGAGCGACACATACGGTCGCGCGCGGCCGAGGAGCCCTTTCAGGAGCCCGGTGACGCCGGAGCCGACGAGCGCCGCCTCGGTGCCGTGCCACCCGAGGTCCTCCACACCGGGATGGTCCGCCACGCGGCCATAGACGTAGAGCGTCGACCCGATGAGGAACGCGCCCGGGCTGGTGATGACCTCGACGCCGGTCGCGGCGTGGTCCAGGAACCGGTTCGCCGGCGCATTCGGATCACGCAGATGATTCGCGACGTGCCGGTCGATCGGAAACATGGCGACGGTGAGGCCGGCGAACCCGGCCGCGAGGAACCCGTCCTGCGCGGTGAACAGCGTCTGTTGACGGCGACTCGTGTCCGTCGGCGCAGCCACCTGCGCATGTAGCGTCGGCGCCGTGACGGCACCGAGGAGGCACGAGCAGATCGTGCGACGAAGCCGTGGGGGAAGGCTCATGAGGCGGTGGAGTGGGTTGGTGATATCGCCGGCGCCACGGATCCAGGCTGCCGGCGCCGGTGTCTGTCGTACAGCAGCGCGCACAACACGGCGATCAGCAGTCCCGCGCACCAGCCGCCCAGCACGTCGGTAGCCCAGTGCACGTTGAGATAGACGCGGCTGATGCCGATGAGCAATGGAGCGACGATCGCGAACGCGAGCGCCGTGGAGCGCCCGATCATGCCCTCCCGCCAGTACACGTACATCAAGGTGCAGCAGATCGCCGCCGATGCCGTGGCGTGTCCCGAGGGAAACGAATACGAGCTCGGGACGATCCCGCCGAGTCCCACCGGACGCGCCCGCGCATAGATGCGCTTGACCACATTGAAGAGAACGACCGCCACCACCGGAGCAACAAGTACGCCGGCCGCCACACGCCGCTTCCCGCGCGCCCACAGGTTCGCGGCGCCGAGCACGGCGAGCGCGGTCATTGGCGCGATGCCGCCCACTCGCGTCACGAAGAGAAAGAAGGCGACCAGTGGCGCGCTCTGATGGGCGATGACCCACTGCTGCACGGCGTCGTCGAAGCGGGTGCTCTCACCCGCGACGACGTCCTCGCCCACCTTGGCCGCGCCGAGGAGCGCGAGCGTGGCGAGCGCCACCACGGCCGCCCACTCACGGCCGAACCGCACCAGCCACGCGCGCCAGCCATGAGGCGGATCACCCGCGGAAGTGGTTTCCGTGTCCGCCCGGCGCACTACCGCAGCCGCACCACGACGCCCTGCGTGGGCGTTGCGGCGCCGCCCGCGCCGGTCAGCGTCAGCGACGCCACCGCATTCGCCGGAACGGCAAAGCGATAGAACGCCGCCCCACCCGGAATGACCGATCCGGACATCCCCGCCGTGGGCAGCGTGGTCACCAGGAGCGGGTACCCCCTGCTGCCGGTGAATGCCTGAAAGAGGTTGTGCCAGTTCCAGCTCGGCTGCGTGAAGTCGGCGCTCTCGTTGACCACCACGTCGTCCGTGTATTGCGACACCGACCAATCACGAAGCTGTCCGGCGATGTCGCTGCCGTACACCGCGCGGAGGTTGTCCATTCCGTTCGTCTTCGCGTTCACGAGAGCGAGCCACACATCCGGCTCCGCGCCGCCCGACCGGAGCTTCCGGTCCGTGGCGTAGCGCAGGAAATTGTAGGTGGCCCCACGCGTCGACAGACTGTCGTCGTCGCGAATGGGCG
>JBJMNM010000640.1:0-3188 GCA_045804305.1 Gemmatimonadaceae bacterium
TAGTCCACCCATCCTTCGTTCAGCCACTTGCGAGCGTCAGCGTAGAGCTTGGCGTATTGATCGAAGCCGCGCACCGACGCGGGATAGCCCGGACGCCAGATGCCGAACGGGCTCACGCCGTATCGCACCCAGGGCTTGATGGCATGGATGCTGTCGCCCAACCCCTGGACCAGCAGATCCACGTTCTGCCGGCGCCAGTCGTCGCGCGACAGCGTGCCGCCACTCCGCTGATACCGCTCCCACGTCGCGTCATCGGGGAAGTCGAGCTCCCGCCCATTCTGCGTCTCGGGGTAGGGATAGAAGTAGTCGTCCATGTGCACGCCATCGATGTCGTAGCGGCGCACCAGATCAATCACGACGTTCGTCGTGATCGTGCGTACGGCCGGATCGCCGGGATCCATCCACAGGAATGAGCCGTACTTCCGCACGAGCTCGGGGTGGGTGCGGCTGATGTGCCCGGCCGACATGGTCTTGGTGGACGTATTCTTCGCCCGATAGGGATTGATCCACGCGTGCAGCTCGAGCCCGCGCTTGTGGGCCTCGGCCACCGCGAAGGCGAGGGGATCGTAGAACGGCTCGGGCGCGCGACCCATCTCGCCCGTCAGCACATCGGACCACGGCTCGATCGACGACTGATACAGCGCGTCGGCGGCGGGACGGATCTGCAGCACGACTGCGTTCATGCGCAGCGCGGCGAGCCGGTCGAGCAACGCGATCATCTCGGCCTGCTGCTGCTCGGTGCTCAGCCCCGGCCGGGACGGCCAGTCCATGTTCCCCACCGTTGCGACCCAGACCGCGCGAAACTCGCGCGAAATCGGCGGCGGCACCGTGTCCGCGGCCGTGCGCGCGACGATCGGCGGCTGACTGCACGCCGCGGAGGGCGCGAGGGCGAGTGCGACGAGGACGAACGGGAGCGCGAGGCGATGCACGGTCGTCAGCGCGGGCGTCGGTTGCGAGAAGAGAGCCATAGCGGAACGTATCCACTCGACTCCGATCCTGGAAAGCTCACCGGGTCCGTCAGCGATCCAGGAGTGGAGTCAGCGACGACCCCTATATCCTGATGGCAGCCTGACTGAGCACTCGCCGGTACACCGTCAGGTACCTTGCCGCGCTCCGCTCCCAACCAAAGTCGCGCGCCATCGCTTCGCGCATCATCTGCTCCCACGACTCGGCTTCGCGGTACTGATCCACCGCGCGCATGGCGGCGCGCATGAAGTCCGCGGGCGTGTAGTCGTCGAACAGGAAGCCGGTCACGCCGTCCTCGATCGTGTCGGCCAAGCCGCCCGTCCGTCGCGCGACCGGAATCGTCCCGTACCGTTGCGCGCGCATCTGGGTGAGCCCGCACGGCTCGTACAGCGACGGCATCAGGCACATGTCCGCGCCGGCGAGCAGCAGGTGCTCGAACTCGTCGGTGAAGTCCAGCTTCACCGCGATGCGACTCGGCGCACGCTCCGCGAGCTCGGTGAGCATCGCCTCGTAGCGGGCTTCCCCATGGCCGAGGAACACGTACTGCGCGTCGAAGGCAAAATATCCGGGATCACCAAGGATGAGATCCAGCCCCTTCTGCGCCACGAGACGCGCCGTGAGCGCGAAGATCGGCGCCTGCCAGCGGCTCAGCCCCGTGGCCCGTTGGAGCGCCACCCGGCACCGCTTCTTGCCCTGGAGATTCTCCGAGTTGTAGCGGCGCGGGATGAAGGCGTCCCGCCCGGGATCCCAGACATCCTGATCGATGCCGTTCACGATGCCGACGAGCCGGTCACGCAGGGCGACGAAGACGCCGTCGAGCCCGAAGCCGCCCTTCTCCGTGCGGAGCTCGTGCGCGTGCGTCGGGCTCACCGTGATCACGAGATCCGAGAACACCAGCGCACCCTTGAGCAGATTGGCCCGCCCGTACCACTCGAGCTGCCGGTGGTTGTACAGCGCGCTCGGGAGGCCGATCTCGGGCATCACCGCCTCGGGGAAATGTCCCTGGTAGCCGGCGTTGTGCACGGAGAGCACGGCGCGGATCCCCTCATAGTAGGGATGGCCGATGAACTCCGTCTTCAGATAGATGCTCGCGAGCGCCGTCTGCCAATCGTGGGCGTGCAGGATGCTCGGGGCCTGCGGCATCAACCGTGGAAGCGCGACGAGCACCGCGCGAACGAACAGCGCATAGCGTTGCGCGTTGTCCGGATAGTCCCCGCCCTCATCCCCATACAGCCCCGGGCGATCGAAATATTCCGCGCTCTCCACGAAGAGCACGCGCGGCGCGCCCGGCTGCGGCGGGATCACCGGCTCCCAGATGCGCGTCGTCTCCGTCCGCGGCCCCACGTCGACGGCGAAGGCCGGGCCCACCGGTTCGAGCTCCACGCGATCGCGGATCACGCCGTAGAGCGGCATGAACATCGTGACTGGAATGCCGGAGGCCGCTTGGTGCTTGGCCAGGCTCGCCACCGCCTCGCCCAGTCCGCCGGTGCGCGCATATGGCGACAGCTCGGGCACCAGATGCACGACCGGCGCCGGCGTGCCATCCGGTCGAGTCAACGGCGCTAAGGGCATGGTCACGGCCGGGGCGGCCGGCATATCGGTCTTTCGTGTGCGACTGGCGCGTCGAGGGCTCACCGGCCGCTGAGCCGCGGGAGACGCGACGCCAGAAGGTGAGAGTGGCGCCAGAGTAGCGCCATCAGGAGCAATCTGCTCGGCTGGCATGATGGCGCCAGGCCGGTCGTCGGGTGCAACGATATCCATTGGGGGCATGACGATTCGAGACATCGTCCGCGTTCAAATGCAAAAATATCGCCCAAACCCCGATGCTCGCGGTCGGGAGTCTCCCGGCATGCAGCAGGTGAAGAACCCCGGCGGCGGCGCCGTTGGTTCCTGAATGCGGGCGGCACGACACACTTGCCACGACGCACGACCCGATGGTTGCGCCCGGCCTCTCCACGGCTCAACATGAGCTCGCGGATGCGGAACCACGTCGCTCGCCGGCCCGATGCAACCAACGCCTGCTGTCAGACTGTCACACGCTGTGACATCGCGCAACCGTCCCCTTCTCTCCAACCCACCATGACCACAAGGCGAGACTTCCTCAGGACGAGCGCGGCCCTCGGTGCGGTGGCGCTCGCGACACCGGCGTTGTCACGGGCCGAGACGCTGGCCAATCGCGTGGGTGCTCCCCCGCCGCCCCCGATGGATCCGGCCACCAAGGA
>JBJMNM010000641.1:0-3640 GCA_045804305.1 Gemmatimonadaceae bacterium
CGCGCCGCCGCCGGGCGGCAACAAGGTGCGCGCGCTGGAGCTGCTGCTGGCCGGGCTGCGGACGGACCAGACACTGCTCACGGTTGGTGCGACGGGCTCCACCCACGCCCTGGCGGTGGCGCAGCATGGAGCACGACTGGGCGCGCGCACCACGGTGATCACCTGGCCGCAGGAAACGCACGTGGTCGCACGTGCCACCGCCGCACGAATGGAGGACGTGGCAGACGTGGTGCACGCCGGCTCGGTGGCAGAGGCATACCTGCGTGCCGCGATGCGGCGAATCCTCGGTGGCGTGCACTGGGTGCCGGCGGGTGGCAGCGTGCCGCGTGGCGCGCTCGGACACGTGAGCGCCGCGCTGGACATGGCGCGGCAGCTGACGCGCGACGGGTGGCGCCCGCCGGACAGCCTCGTCGTGCCGCTCGGCACCGGAGGAACCGCGGCCGGCCTTCTCGTGGGGCTCGCCCTGGCCGGGCTGCCGACGCAGGTCGTCGGCGTGCGCGTGGTGCCGCGCGTCGTGGCCAACCGTCCCCGCGTGCTCCGGCTCGCGCGGCGCACGCATGCCCTGCTCGCACGGCTCGCCGGCGTGGAGTTGCCGCCGCTGGATGCGACGCGTTTTTTCGTGGATGGCCGCGCATACGGGGGCGCATATGGGCGTGAAACGGCGGATGCGCGGGCGGCCGCCGAGGAGTTGCGCATGGTGGGCGGCCCGATGCTCGAGGCCACCTATAGCGCGAAGGCGTTCAGCGTCGCGCTCGCGCGGGCACGGCACTCGCCTGACGAGCGTGTTCTCTTCTGGCTAACGTTCGACGGACGATGGCTCGCGACCAGCTCGGTGGCGGCGTCGCCCCGGCCCTCACCACCCTCACGATGACCAACGCGCTCCCGGAAGTCGTCTTTCACATCTATCCGGCGGACTGCGACATGCTCGGGCACGTGAATCACGCCACGATGCTCGGCTTTCTCGAGCGCGCGCGCTGGGAGCTGCTCGAACGGGAGGAGGTGGGCGGTGTGCGCGACTTCGCCAGCGTCCCGATCGTGTCGGTTGTGCGGCACGTGGACATCGACTACTTCGCGCAGTCGCTGCCGGGGGAGGAACTCGCCATCCGCTCGGGGCTGCTCGCCGTGAAGAACACGAGCTACATCGTGAAGCAGGACGTGCGCAAGAAGGGGAGCAACGTGCTCGTCGCCGTCGCGTCGATCGTGTTCGTCGCGATCGATCGCTCGGGCAAGCCGGTGCGCGTTCCGGAGGAGTGGCGCACCCTGCTCCCGCATTGGCCCGAGGAAGGAGACGTCCGGGCGCGATGATCGCGCTCCTGCCGGGCGGCCTCGAGCTGGCCTACGACGAATCGGGGCACGGCGTACCACTGCTGCTCATTCACGGATGGCCGCACAACCGAACGCTCTGGGCGGGGCAGATGAGCGGCCTACCCACCCAGGCGCGGTGCATCGCGCCCGACCTGCGCGGATTCGGCGGCTCGTCGCGCGCGGGACCATACTCCCTCGCGCAGTTCGCGGATGATCTCGCGGCGCTGCTCGACGCGCTCGAGATCGACCGGGTGGTCGCGTGCGGACTTTCCATGGGCGGTTACATCGCGCTGGCCCTGCTCCGCCATCACCGCACGCGGTTGCGCGGCCTGGTTCTCACCGGCACCCGCGCCACGGCCGACACGCTCGAAGCGAAGGAGAAGCGGGCGCGGCTGATCGAGTTCATCGAGACGCACGGCGTGGAGGCGCTCGCCGGAGCACAGCTGGCCGGAATGTTGTCGCGCGGGACGCTGGAGTCGCGTCCAGGTGTGCGGGAAGCGTTGCGCGACATCATGAGTAGTGCATCGCGGGAGGGCGCGATCGGCGGGCAGCGCGCGATGATGGCCCGCCCCGACGCCACCGACCTCCTCGCGACGATCGACGTGCCGACCCTGGTCGTCGCCGGCGCCGAGGATGTGCTCACCTCTGCCGACGAGCAGCGTGCGATGGCACACGCAATCCCCGGATGCCGGTTCGAGCTGCTCGCGGGCGCCGGCCACGCGAGCGCATTCGAGCGGCCGGCGGCGTTCAATCACCTGCTGACCGAATTTCTCGGCACGCTTCGATACGATTGAGCTGGACGCTTGAGCAATCTCCCCGGCGTGGCGACCTTTCGGCTCCAGCAATTCCCCGCCTCTCGCCCCGCCATGTCGTCATCTCCTCCGCCGATCTCGTCCGCGCACGACACGTCTCCGCCCATCTCGGAGGCGGAGCGCAGCACGAGCGCGCGCATCGGCGCCGTGCTGTTCCGCCATCGCGGCTGGCTGCCGGTGCCGTTCCTGCTCGTGCCGTTGCTGGCGCACGGCACATCGGGCGCAACCAACTGGGTGCTGGGGTTCGTGCTCGTCGCGCTCGGCGAAGCAATTCGCCTCGCGGGTGTTGCCGCCGCTGGCACAGTCACTCGGCGCCGCTCACGCACCGTACAGCGACTCGTGACGTACGGCATCTTCGCCTGGATGCGGAACCCGCTCTACGTGGGCAACTTCCTCATCTGGATGGGCTTCATCGTGATCTCGGGGGTGCTCTGGTTCCTCCCCGTAGCGATCGTGCTGTTCGCGGTGGAGTACACGCTGATCGTGCGCTACGAGGAAGGCGTGCTCGAATCGATCTTCGGCGAGGAGTATCTCGCGTACAAGGGGCGCACCTCGCGCTGGCTCCCGCGGCCGCCGCACACGCCCGAGTCGGGCGAGCATCATTGGGGTGAGGCGTGGCGCTCGGAGATCTCGACCTTTCTTCAGTACGTGGTGATCGCGGGCCTGTTCGTGGCGAAGCAGAAGCTGAATCGCTGAGGCGCAGGCGAGCCTGCCAACAGAATGCGCGGAAACGACGGAAGAGGCAGGAAACTGCGGATCAAGCACACCGACAGGGCTCGAGCGCCAGGCAGCGTCCCGTAGACGCCAAAGCATTTTCTTTTCTTGTCGCGGGGCTGGCTGCTGTGCACGGAAACCGACTGCTACACGGGGCGATCCGCCGTTTCCAACCTTTTCCGTCGTTTCCGTGCATTCTGTTTCTCGTGCAGTGAGTAAGACGCAGCGACGAGATAGGGTCCGACGGGTCGGTCAAGTCAGGCGCGCGGCGGCGTAACGGCCTGACTGAGAAGATATTCGCTCAGCTCCTCGAAGCTCCGCGCCACGAACTCGGCCTCGCTCGGTCCGCCGTGCCTCACCACGTCCAGCCGAATGGCGCGGAAGCCGGCCGCCAGCGCGCCACGTACGTCGGTGCGCTCGTTGTCACCGATGTGCAGGATCTCGTTGGGGGCCACTCCCAGCGTCTCAACGGCCGCCGCAAAGATCTCCGGGCGCGGCTTGGCGTGGCCGACGTCCATCGAATAGATCGTGGCGGCGAAGAAGCCGCGGGCAGCGTCCTTCTCGAGCAGGCGGTCCTGAGCCCGGCCGGACGCGAATCCGGTGTCGCTCACGATCGCGAGACGGAAGTGCCGACGCATCACGCGCAGCATCTGCCACGCGCCGGCCAGCATCGCGGGCGGCAGCATGAGCAGGGCGTTGTCCACCGCATCGGCCGCGGTGGCGACGTGCTCGCAGGCCTCGCGCGGCTTCACCGCCGCGCGCTCGAGAATCCAGCGCAGCCGGTCATTCGTCGTGTAGCCGCGATGCTC
>JBJMNM010000642.1:0-5312 GCA_045804305.1 Gemmatimonadaceae bacterium
CACGTCATCGTCGAGAAAGCCGCGAAGCTGGGTGACGACCGTGCCGACGGCGTCGAGCAGGGCACTCGTGTCGGGCTCGAGGTTCTTTCCCTGCTTGAAGCGTGTCACGCGGCTGCGATCCACGCCGGCGAACTCCGCGATCGCGGCGTCCGATGGAAAGGCACTGCGGAGCAGGAAATAGGTCGCGCCACGAATGACACCCCGCGCCTTTGGGTGGAGGGGCGTGGACTCTGGCGTGCGCGCGCCGAACCGAGCGGGACGTCTGGCCAACTGGATGCCTCCGGTGCTTTGCGCAACAAATATGTTGCGCGAGGCGGCGCTTCGCAAGGCGTCTGGGAGGGTTTGTTCCCTCACGAGAGGCCCGCCAAAAAACTCGCCCTTGACAAACCGCCCAATCGGTTGAAATATCAGCACAGTTGATTTTTCAGCACCGGCCAGCAGACCCGGTCTCTGCAGGTGCCCCTCATGTCCGTGCCACTCATGACAGACAAGCCTGAGTCCGAATCCAATACCCTCTCGCGCCGCGAGCGTCAGGTGATGGACATCCTGCATCGCCGCGGCGAGGCGACGGTGGCCGAGATCATGGAAGATCTCCCTGATCCGCCCACCTACTCCGCCGTGCGATCCGTGCTGCGCATCCTCGGCGAGAAGGACCTGATCAAGTACAAGGAAGATGGACCGCGCTACGTCTACTTTCCGGCGCAGGCCACCGAGACGGCGCGTGAGGACGTGCTCGCGCACGTCGTGCGCACGTACTTCGCCGGCTCGCCCGAGCAGGCCGTGACCGCGCTCCTGCGCATGTCGGACGTCGACATGAACGACAGCGAGGTCGAGCGCCTGCGCAACACCATCCGCCGCGCTCGTCAGAGCGGGAGATAGGCACATGATCCCGACCTCCCTCTCCGAGCTGGGCGCGTTGGCCATCGGGGGCGTCTCGCTGCCGATGCTTCTCGCCAAGGCGACGATCATCCTCATCGTGGCGCTCGGCGTCACGCTGTCGATGCAGCGCGCGTCGGCCGGTGCGCGTCACCTCGTCTGGCTCGTCACGCTCGGCACGCTGCTGCTCGTCCCCGCGCTTACCGCATGGGCACCGCTGCGGCTCGCCATCCTGCCGGCGGCACCGGAAGTCACGACGACGTCAGTCGCGACGCGTTCGCCCGCGGACTTCACGGACCGCTCCGCGCCGTCTGCACGCGTCGAGAGCGACGCACGCGCTGTCGCGCCATCCACGATCGACGCTCCCGCGCCAACGAGCGGCGGGTTCCTGACGCGAGTGCAGGCCATGAGCCCGATCACCACGCTGCTCGCCGTCTGGGCGTTGGTGATGCTGGCGATCGGCACCTCGCTCGCCTGGGCCGGCCTGGCCGTGCGGCGCATCGTGAAGCATGCCCGTCCGCTCGATGCGCCGGGCTGGCTCACGCCGCTGTGGGAAGTATCCGATCGATTCGGACTCGATGAGGCGCCGCGCCTGCTCCAGAGCGACGAAGCCAAGATGCCGTTCGCGTGCGGGATCCTCACGCCGACGATCGTGCTGCCGGCGGAATGCGAGACGTGGTCGCTCGATCGGCGCCAGGCGGTGCTGCTCCACGAGCTCGCGCACGTGCGCCGGCACGATCTGCTCGGCCACACGCTGGGACGTCTCGTGTGCGCCGTGTACTGGTTCCATCCGCTGGTGTGGACCGCCGCGAAGCAGCTCCGCTCGGAGAGCGAGCGGGCGTGCGACGACCTCGCGCTGGCGTGCGGCACCCGCGCCACCGACTACGCCGAACATCTGCTGGACATCGTCACGTCGGTCCGGCGCGACGCCACACCGGCCGTGGCGCTCGCGATGGCGCGCCGCAAGGAGTTCGAGGGACGCATGCTCGCCATTCTCGATCCCGAGCTGCGGCACTCGAGCCCGAGTCGCCGGCAGTCGGCTGCGCTCATCGCATCGCTTGCCCTGATCGCGGTCGTCGTTGGTGCCGCGGCGCCGGCGCCGCGCGTCGCCAACGCGGCCACGTTGTACGCCCCCAAGGAGGGACTGCGCTGGACGGCCGAGCCGGCGATGGCCGCGCGGTCCCGGACGCAGGAACGCGCGCAGGCGCCCGCGAAAGCCTACCCGGATTCGGGAGTGCCTGGCGTCATGCAGCACTCCACGCAGACCCGGATTCAGCAGTCGATCCAGACGCGCACGCAGACCACCATGTCGACCGGCGCGGCAGCTGGAGCGGGAGCTGGTGCAGGAGCCGCCGCGGGCGCGGGAGCCGCGGCGGGTACAGCCAGCGCCGAGGCATATGCCGCGATGGCTGGCCGGACGGCTGGTGCGGCGGTGAGCGCGACCATCAATGAGATCATCGCCGGTGTGAGCAGGCAGGGCACGCGGAGGGACACCGACGAGCGTCCGATCCTGCTCGCGAAGATCCTCCGCACCGACTCCAGCGCGTCGCTGCGCCGCGTGGCGGCGTGGGGACTGCGGGAGTATGCCGATCAGTCGGTTGCCGCCGAGGCGCTCGCCGCCGCGCTCAAGCGCGACTCGAATGCGGGTGTGCGGGAGATGGCGGCCTGGGCGCTCGCACATGGTGATGAAGGCAACGGCGCCACCTCCGATGCGCTACGCAGCGCATTGCGCAGTGATACGGAGGAGAAGGTTCGCATGACGGCGGCGTGGGCGATCGGCAATGTGGGCGACCGCTCGTCGGTCGACGCGCTCACGGCGGCACTCGCCGATGCGAGCGAGCGTGTGCGGATGCGCGCGGCGTGGGCAATCGGCCACGTGGAGCCCAAGCAGGCACCGAAGCCGCTCATCGCGCTGCTCGGCGACAAGGATCCGCACACGCGGCAGCTCGCGGCCTGGGCACTGTACCAGATCGAGGATCCCGCGGCGATCCCGGCGCTTCAGGCCGCGTTGAAGAACGAGCCCGACAAGGAGCTTCAGGTCGATTACATCCGCGCGCTCGCCGCACTCGGCGAGAAGTCGGTGGACGCGTTGAAGGACCTGCTCGAGTCGCCGGATCCGAAGATCAAGTCCATCGCGGTGCGCGCGCTCGCTGGCGGGCACGCGACCGGGCCGTGGCCCTGGCCCTGGCCGGAGCCGCGTCCCTTTCCCTGACCGCTGGCGCACGAACGAGAGTCGGGGCGCATCAGGAACGGCGCCCCTTCTTTTCCGACAACGGTGCTGATTTTTCACCCTTCCCATGCTCATGGTGATGCCCGTGGGCCCTATCGACGGAGTCATGATGCTACGAGTGATTGGAGTGATATCCGCCGCCGTGCTGTTCACGGCCGACGGTGGTGCGGTGCGAGCCGCCGCGAAGACGTACGAGCCGGTCGCCGAGCAGGCACCGCCGCTGGATGTGGCGGCGCTGCTGACCGCCGCACGGGGCGCGCCGCCGCTCATCTGCGCGTTCGCCGCGCAGTCCGTGCGCGGCTATGGCTGGGGCAGCTGGAACGACGCGCCCTCCACGCCGCTCGCCGCCGTCGTCGCCATGCCCGATCGCGACGTGGGCAACACGACTTTCCCTCCGGCTGATGTCGACCGGTTGTTCGAGGGGCTCGCCGCCGCCGATCCGTGCGTGCGCGAGCTGTCCGTCCGCCTGCTCGGCGGCCAGAAGAGCGAGAGCATCGCCAGCGCGTTCGTGAGCCGGCTCGGCTCCGCGGATGCACCGACGCGCGAGGCGGCCGCATTCGGGCTCGGTCTGTCGCAGCCGGCGACCGCGGTGAGCCCACTCATACAGGCATTGCGCGACGCCACGCCCGGTGTGCGCGCGAACTCGGCGTGGGCGCTCGGTCGCATCGATGATGGGCGAGCGCTCGCGCCGCTGCTCGGATTGTTCCGCGATGAATCGGAGAAGGTGCGGCTCGCGGCGGTCGTGGCAACGGGACGACTGGATTCCACGAGCGCCGTGGCGGCGCTGATGCGCGTGGTGCAGCAGGATCCCGCGCCGTCGGTGCGCCGCGTCGCGGCCTGGGCGCTGGGACAGCTCGAGTCGCGCGAGGCGGGCGACGTGCTGGCCGGCGTGCTGGGTCGCGACAGCGACGCGAAGGTGCGCGAGATGTCCGCGTGGGCGCTGGGACACACCGAGTCGCGAAACGGCACGGCCGCGCTCACCAACGCATTGAGCAGGGATGCGGATGACAACGTGCGCGAGACGGCTGCATGGGCGCTGGCACAGCTCGAGGACCGCAACGCGGTGGATGTGCTCGCGACGGCCGCGTCGAGCGATCGCAGCTCACGGGTGCGCGGCACCGCGGCGTGGGCCATCGGTCAGCTTCGTGGCGATGGCGAAGGCTCGCGTGTCCCGGCCGGATTGCTGCGCGTGCTGAAGGACGACAGCGAGGACGCGCGCCTCAAGGCCGCCTGGGCCCTCGGTCAGATTGGCGACGCATCCGCGCTCGGCGCGATTCAGGATGCGCTCAAGGTGGAGCAGAGCAGTCAGGTGCGTCGAGCGCTCGTGCGCGCGCTCATCAAGTCGGGTGGTCGCTCGGAGCAGACGATGACCGCGCTGCTCGACTCGAGCGACCCGAAGGTTCGGGAAGCGGCGGTGCGTGGCCTGGCCGGACGCAACTCCCTCAATCCGTGGCCATGGCCCTGGCCGCGTCCGCGGCCGTTCCCATGAGCCGCGCGCGAGCCATCGTAGTGATGGCGCTCTCGCTCACGGCGCTGCGTGCACTGCCCGCGCAGGATCGGGCAGTGCACGTGATGCCGGCGGCGACGCTGCGGCTTCCGCCTGGTGATCCGAGTGACCGGATGGCGGAGAAGTGGATTTCGCTCGGGCGCGAGCTCTACGATTCGAGCCGGTACCGCGAGTCGATCGCGTCGTTCGAGCGCGCACTCCAGCTCCGCGCCGGCCGCCCCGACGAACAGGCCTGGAACATCGCCCGCGCGTACGCCCATCTCGGCAACCGGAAGCAGGCCCTCCGGTGGCTCGCGCACGCGCTGGAGATGGGCTTTCCGCACCGCGGCGCGATCGATGATGAGGCAGCGTTCGACCCGTATCGCGGGGACGCGAGGTACCTCGACATCCTGGAGAACGCTGCCAAGCCGGTCATGCGCAGGCGCCTCGTTCACGGCTCGATCGCGGAATGACGTCCCCCTAGCGCACCACGTCGATCCGCGCCTGTGCCGTCTCGCCGCGAGCCGACCGTGCGGCAATGACGTGTCGGCCAGGGGCGAGCGGCCAGCGCTCGCCGGTGAACCCCTTGCCATCCACCGACCATCGCACGTCGGTGGCGCCGGGTCCGGCGGCGCGGAGGGGGATCGTCGAATAGCGGGCGTCGACACCCGCCGGGATGGCGTATCGATCGCCGTCGGCGGGGGACGCGATGTGAAAGCG
>JBJMNM010000643.1:0-5184 GCA_045804305.1 Gemmatimonadaceae bacterium
CATTCGGGACGCGTCCGACAACCGGAGCTCCCTCGACGGCGTGATGTGTGAGCTCTATCAGGCGACGTACAAGCGGGGCAGGGGCTTCACCTTCGAGGATTTCTGGGGCGCCGCGCGCCGCGCCGCGAACGGCCGTTCCTTCGACGATTTCTATCGCCGCTACATCGACGGACGCGAGCCGTACCCGTGGAGCGACGCGATGCGCACGATCGGCCTTCGCATCGAGCGCGACAGCGCGCCGCGACTCGGCGTCGCCACGGCGCCCGATGCGGCCGGCGCCGCCAGGGTGACGGATGTGGCGCCGGGCAGCGCAGGTGCGCTCGCGGGGGTCCGCACCGGTGACGTGATCGTGAAGGTCGGCGAGGTGGATGTGAAGGACATACAATTCGGCGCGCAGTTCCGCCAAACGTACTCGGGCAAGCCGGCCGGCACGCCGCTGCCCATCGTCGTCCAGCGTGCGGGCGAGACCCTGACGCTCGCCGGGCAGCTGACGTATTCGCCCGGAGCGCCACGCATCACCGAGGATCCGTCGGCATCCGCGCGCGCGAAGCGGCTGCGCAACGGGATCCTGCGCGGCACGACCGATCGGTAAGGCTCACTCACTTCACCTCATGACATCACTTCACGCTCGATCGAGCGCGCTGCTCCTGCTGCTCGCTCTTCCCACACTCGCCGTGCGCGCGCAGGACACTCCCGCGCCCACGCCCACACCAGGAACCACGATCGCCGCACGGACGGCGGGATTCGAGCGCCGCGATGGCTTCGTGCCGCTCTACATCGATGGCCGGCAGGGACGACTCTACGCCGAGCTGCCACGCGAAAGCCTGCGCGCGCTCTTCTGGGTGAGCCTCGCCACCGGCTTTGGCTCCAATCCGGTCGGCCTCGACCGCGGCGCGAGCGGCGACGACCAGGTCGTGCGGTTCGATCGCGGCGGCGACCGCGTGCTGATGGTGTTCGAGAACACGCGCTACCGCACCTCGCTCGACAACGCCGCGCACCGCCGGAGCGTGGACGAGAGCTTTCCCGCGAGCACCGTGGCATCGCTGCCCGTGCTCGCCGAGGAAGGCAATCGCGTACTGGTCGACCTGAGCGAAGTCGCCTACCGGGATTGGAACGACGTGAGCGGCACACTGACCCGGCTCAATCAGGGGAGCTACGCCGTCGCGCGCGACCGCTCGTCGATCGACCGCGCCCACACGCGCGCCTATCCCACGAGCAGCGAGATCGACGTCGCGCTCACGTTCGCCACTGGCGGTCGACCCGGTCCGATCATGGGCCGCATCGCGCCGGACGGCCGCGCATTCACCATTCGGCAGCGTCTCTCCCTCCTGCCGCTGCCCGATGCGAGCTACCGCCCGCGCGCGCTCGATCCACGCGTCGGATTCTACGGCGTGAGCTTCAAGGACTACGGTCAGCCGATCCAGCGGCCGCTCGAGCAGCGCTGGATCTCGCGCCATCGCCTGGAGCGCGTGAACCCGGCGGATCCACATTCTCCAATCAAGAACCCGATCGTCTACTACGTGGACGCCGGGATTCCCGAGCCGGTCCGGCAAGCCACACTGGAGGGTGTGCGCTTCTGGACCGAAGCATTCGACCGTGCCGGCCTCACCGGTGGCTTTCGCGCCGAGCTGTTGCCCGAGGGCGCCGATCCGCTCGACGCACGCTACAACGTGGTGCAGTGGGAGAACCGCAACGAGCGCGGGTGGTCGGTGGGTGGCTCCCTCGGCGATCCGCGGACCGGCGAGATCCTGAAGGGCATGGCGCGCATGGACAGCCACCGTGCGCGCACCGACTACAACATCTATGCAGCCCTCCTCGGCGCCGACGCCGCGGCCGCCGATACGGCGTTCGTGCTCGCGCGCGTGCGGCAGGTGAGCGCGCACGAGGTGGGGCACACGCTCGGCATGCAGCACAACTACATCGCGAGCACCTACGAGCGCGGCTCGGTGATGGACTACCCCGCGCCTCGAGTACGGCTCGGCCCCTCCGGCGACATCGACATTTCGATGGCGTACGGCCGCGGTCCGGGCGACTACGACGCATGGGCCGTGCACTGGGCGTATGGGATCTTCCCGCCCGCCACCGAGCGCGACTCGCTCGACGCGATCGTCGCCGAGGGGCTGCGAAAGGGCTATCTGTACCTCTCCGACGCCGACGCCCGCCCCGACTATGCGAGCGACCCACGCACCAGCCTGTGGGACGACGCAAGCACGCCGCAGGAATTCCTCCAGCACCAGACGGCCGTTCGTCGCGTGGCGCTGTCGCGCTTCGGCCTGCGCAACATTCGCGCGGGCGAGCCGGTTGCCACCCTGCAGGAGCGGCTTGCGCCCCTCTACTTCTGGCACCGCTTCGCGCTGAACGGCGTGACCAAGACGATCGGCGGGATGACCTACGCGAACACGATTCGAGGCGATGCCCAGACGGCGACGCATCCCATTTCCGGTGCGCAGCAGCGAGCGGCCCTGAGCGTCCTGCTCGCCGAGCTGCAGCCGAGCGAGCTCGCCATCCCGGACACGGTGCTCAACCTGCTCGGCCCGCGGCCGAGCGGCTACGACGGGCCCGTGAACAACAGCAACAGCCCGGTGGGCGAGCTGTTTCGCGGCCGGACCGATCCCGCGTTCGACGAGCTGTCGGCGGCGCGGACGCTCGCGCAGATGATCGTGGACGGCATTCTCCAGCGCGAGCGCGCGGCGCGGCTGATCGCCTTCGCCACTCGCGGCACGAACATGCTCACGCTCGGCGAAACGATCGACTCCGTGGTTGCGCGCACGTGGGAGGTGCGCGACGCCGGCGCGACACCCAAGATGGCCGCGCTGCGTCGCGTCACGCAGCGGGCCGTGGCCGATCGGCTGCTCGCGCTGGCGGCGGACACGGACGCGGCGCCGGAAGTTCGGGCGGTGGCCGAGTACGAGATCGCGAGGCTCCGGCCGATGGCGCAACGTCAGGCGTCGAACGGTGACACGATGAATCGCGCGCACTGGTCGTCCATCGCGGGTGACTTCGCGCGGTGGATCGACCGGCGCGAGCTTCCCAGGCCGACGCCGACGTTGCAGGCGCCGCCCGGCGACCCGTTCGGCGAGCCCTAGCGACGAGGCGAGGAAACGAACGAGGGGCAGCGCGATCGCGCTGCCCCTCGTCGGTATCTCACTACAGCAAGGCTAGTACGTCGTGAAGTTGTCCATCCAGGCGTTCGGGAAGAGGCGGTAGTGCCCGATGCCCGCCGTGGCGGCGGCAACGTTGCAGGAGTTGTACTGAAAGAACTTGGTACCGTTGCCGACGTCGTCCTGGAGCACGACGTTGTTCGGCGGCGGCAGCTTGACGTTGAGCCCCGTGATCACGGCACCGTTCGCCGTGTTGCCACCGTTCGAGGTCAGGTGGTTGCCGATGAGCATGATGCCGTTCCAGACGCCACCGCCGCTGAAGCTCACGTCGTTGTCGACGATGAGGAGCCCCTGGCCGCTCGGCATGGCGAACGGGGCACCCGGCTGGTTCCTGATGTGGATGATCGGCCACTTCGGATAGATCGGGTTCGTGAACGCGTCGGCTGGCAGGGTCGTCATTGGTCCATTGAGCGGGTCGATGCTGAAGTCCGGGGTGATGGCCGTCTCCGCTCTGATGCCGACCCAGTCGATCTTCGTCGCGTCAGCGGTCTGCTGCTGCGTGCCCATCTGTTTGATGGCCGGATTGGGGGGGTTCGCCTCGGCGATGGCGGTATTGCCCGCGTAGCCGTTGGTGGGGACGGCGATGCCCGAGACACCGACGGGATCGGCGCTGCAGCCGTCCTTGCCCGAGATGGTGGCCGCGGCGCCGTTCACGCCGAGACCGGACAGGCTCGTCCAGCCGGCGACGATGTTGATGACCTTGAGGTCCCAGTACGCATACTGCGCCACCGTGCGCTCGGCGCGCACGTTGCTCACGAAGCCGTGCGTCACCGAGTTCCGGAGCAGCGCGCTCAGACGCGTGGTGGTGTCCACCCCGCGCGACCGAATGAGGTAGATCGCCGGCCGCTTGATCCCGAGATTGCGTGCGACGCGCTGCGCCACGACCGTGGCGTAGCCGCCGGGCAGGGTCACCGTGGTGGACTCGTACGTCGTGGTGGGAGGCGAGCCGCACATGGCGCAATAGCCGGAGGAACGGCGATCGCGCATGGCCAGGAAGTCCTGCAGCCCGTTCTCGGCGAGCGCGAAGGCGCGCGCCTCGGCACGCTGCGAATTGTTGGTCTGGATCTCCGTCGTGGTGGATGCGAAGCCCGCCGCGAGCGACACGGTGAGCACCGCGATCACGAGGAGGACCATCGGGAGCGCAAAGCCGTACCGCTCGGGCGCCGTCGCCGGCTCCGCCGAGGGATTCTGATCGACTCGTGGCTCGGTCATGGGTCTCTCCTGTCCTTGAAGTAAACGGCCGTACGGGTCTTGCTGAGCTTCGGCCCCTTGCTACCGGCCGGGATGGTCGGGCTCCGCGCATTGAGGAGCAGATCGAGTCCCTTGATCTGATTCAGGTTGGCCGGTGCAGCGACCTGTGACGTATCGTTGTTCAGCACGTAGAACTTGAACTTCGCCGACGTGTCGAACGGGGCGATGATCTCGTCGCGCGGGCCGTTCGTGACCGACCGGTACAGGCCGCGCATTCCCGGATACGCAACGGAGCTTCCGAAGGAATAGGTGATCTCCTGCCAGAGGAACACCGGGTCGCCCGTTTTCGCGTTCGGGAGCGTGGGGTTGAGGCTCATCGTGCGCCCGCCGCGGATCCTGCCGCTGGCCGAGTCGCGGAAGACGATGGAGTCCACCTTGGCGCCGGTCGCGGAGCTGTCCAGGCAAATCGTCGGGTCGCTGTAGGAGGGCGGCGAGGGCGGCGAGCCGCTGGCCGGACGAAACTGGAATACGCCCGCCGAATCCCACGCCACGCCACCGTACGCCGCCATGGCGTAGAGCGCCGAGTCCACGGGGACCATGCTCGCCGTCGTCGTGCCCGAGGAATGCGCGCAGATGATGCCGTACACGTACGGCACGCGCACCATGATGGAATCCCGATTCGCCGCCTGGATGGCCAGGGTGTCCTGCACCATGTGCAGGTCGGTCATCATCACGTTGTACGCGTCGCGCGTCACGCTGCGCGAGTTGCGGTAGGCTTCCTGGCTGTCGGCGAAGCGGCCCTGGATCATGAGCAGCTTCACGAGCGCACCGC
>JBJMNM010000644.1:0-4171 GCA_045804305.1 Gemmatimonadaceae bacterium
CCAGGTCGGGCTCGACGTGTTCGGCGTCGGTGAGCACCATCGGCCGGACTTCGTGGTGTCGGCACCAGCCGTGGTGCTCGCCGCCGCGGCGATGCGCACGAAACGCATCCGGCTCACGAGCGCCGTCACGGTGCTCAGCTCCGACGATCCCGTCCGGGTGTTCCAGGATTTCGCGACCCTGGACCTGCTCTCCGGCGGGCGAGCCGAGATCATGGCGGGGCGCGGCTCGTTCATCGAGTCGTTTCCCCTGTTCGGCTACGACCTCGGGGACTACGATGAGCTGTTCGCCGAGAAGCTCGATCTGCTGCTCGCGCTTCGGGACGCGACGAAGGTGACGTGGCAAGGACGGCACCGTGCGCCGCTGCACGACCGCGGCGTGTACCCGCGACCGCTTCAGGAGCCGCTCCCGATCTGGATCGCCGTCGGCGGGACGCCGGAATCCGTCGTGCGCGCGGGTACACTTGGCCTTCCGCTCGCCCTCGCGATCATTGGCGGCCAACCGGCGCGCTTCGCGCCACTCGTGGAGTTGTATCGAAACGCCGGACGCCGCGCAGGACACGATCCGGCCAGGCTGGCCGTGAGCATCAACTCGCACGCGTACGTCGCCGACGACGCCGGCAGCGCGGCTGAAGAATACTTCCCACCGTACGCGGCGCAGATGAGCCAGATCGGACGCGAGCGCGGCTGGCCGCCGACCACGCGCGCCCAGTTCGACGCCCTGATCTCCCCACATGGCGCGCTGGCCGTGGGCAGCCCGCAGGAGGTGGTCGACAAGATTCTCGCGCAGCACGAGATCTTTCGCCACCAGCGGTTCATGGCGCAGTTTAGCGTGGGTACCATGCCGCACCGGAAGCTCCTGCATGCCATCGAGCTGCTCGGGACGAAGGTTGCCCCCGCGGTGCGCCGGGAATTGTCGCATGACACCGAGGAAGCCGCCGAGGACCGGGAGCCGGCGACCACGTCGGGGCTCGATTGAGCTCCAGCCAATTACGTTCGCGAACCGCTACACTACGACCATGACAGAAACCGCCTACCAGCCCCCAGCGCCGACCCACATCGACGAGTCGCGTCTGCGCATTCGTGACGCGCTGCTCAAAGCCAGGAAGGTTGCCGTCGGTACCCACGCGGGCGAGGAGGTTCGCGTCCGCATGATGCATCCGGGCGCCTGGCTGCCCGACGACATCACCGCGCGTCCGATCATCTATCTCGCGTCGATGAAGACGGACCCCAAGATCCGCGAGATGACGACACGCCCCGAGGTCGCGCTCCTGCTGCACGAGTCGCCGACGGGTGAAGAGCATACGAGCTGGGAGATGGAGGTCACGGGCCGCGCCGAAGTCGTGCGCGATCCGGCGGAGCGCGAACGGGCGAAGCAGGCCACGATGCGCACGTCTTCGATCGTCACCTACCTCGACTCGGTCGGTCAGATCGATCTCCTCGCGTTCGTGCGCGTGACGCCTCGCTTCATGAAGCACCGCGTGTTCGGCGAGATCGTCGCCGGCCGTCCGCCGTCCATTCTCGACTTCGGCGACGACGCGTCCACGCGGCCGGGCGACCTGTCGCTATTGCAGCGCCGGCTCGGCGTGTGGAAGGAGATCGTGCGCTGGCCGACGCTCACGGTGAGCGCCGCGTCGGTGGCGGTCGGCGTCGCCGCGTCGTTCGCCACGACCGGTACGGTGCAGTGGGGCTGGGGGATCCTCACGCTGATCGCTGCCGTCTCGCTCCAGGCGTGCACGAACATCAAGAACGATCTCGACGATCAGCTCAGCGGCGCCGACGACAGGAACCGGACCGCCATTCTCGGTTTCACCGGCGGCTCGCGCGTGCTGCAGCGCGGACTCGCCACCCGCGGCGAGCTCCTCGCCGCGATGCTCGGGTTCGGCGTGCTCAGCACGGCCATCGGCATCTACTTCGCGTTGGCAGGCAGACCGGGCGTGCTGCTGTTCGGGCTCGCGGGACTGTTCATCGGCTTCGTGTACACGGGTCCGCCGTTCCGGCTCGCGAATCGCGGCCTCGGCGAGCTGGCGGTGGCGCTCGCGTTCGGCGTGGGGATCGTGTGTGGCAGCGCGTACGTGCAGCTCGGCACGGTGCCGATGCTTGCGCTCGCAGCGTCGATCCCGGTGTCGGTGCTCGTGGCGCTCATCCTGTTCATCAACGGCTTCCAGGATTCCACGAGCGACGACGAGGTCTCGAAGCGGACGGCGGTCGTGCGGCTCGGGCTGCATCGCGCCAGTCGCGTGTATCCCCTCATCGCCGGGCTCGCGGGGGGTGCATTGCTCATCTTCGTCGCGACCGGGATGCTTCCCTGGTTCGCGTTGCTTGGTCTCGCGGGCTTTCCGCTCTTCGCCAAGGCCACGCGCGTGGTGCGTCGCAACTTCAACGAGCCCATGGAGCTCGTGCCGGCGAACGCGTACACGGTGGTTGGTCATCTGGCGAGCGCGCTCGCGCTGGCGATCGGACTCGCGTGGTTCGGGCTCGGCGGTGGCATGAACGCCGCCGTGCTCGCGGTGGCCGTGCTCGGGGTGCTGCTCATTCTGTATTACAACCGCTCCATCGCGCGGTTGGCGGGAGCGTTCTACGGCGTGAAGGACGCGGTCGCGAAGAGCTGACCTCGTGGCGCCAGCGGCTCCGTCCCGGGGTCGCTGGCCGTTCGCCCGCTGGCACCCTTGCGACGCGCGCGAGGTCGGGCGCATCGTATGACTGCCTCCCTTCGGTGGAGAAGTCATGCACCTCGTGTCGCCCTTCACGGTCTTGCCGGAGACGCGGTCCGACTCCAGGCCGCGCGACGATGAGCTCGATCTCTTCGGCCTGACGCACGCGGGCCGCGTACGCCCCGACAACGAGGATCAGTTCCTGTTGTGCACCGTGCATCCGCAGGTCGTGGTGCATGCCACCAGTCTGCCGGAGCCCGATGCCCTCGCGGCCCGCGGCCAGCGTCTCGCGACAATTCTGCTCGTGGCCGATGGCGTCGGTGGCAGCGCCGCGGGCCACCGGGCAAGCCGGATCGCCAGCGAGGCCGTGACACGGTATGTCGCGTCGTCGTTCCGGTGTCATTGCACGGCCGAATCGATGATCGAGGGCGAGTTCGAGGAGAGCCTGCGCGCCGCCGCGATCGACGCCCACCAGACGGTGCTCAGCGAGGCGCAGGCGAAGCCGCAGGAAGCGGGAATGGCCACCACCCTGTCGCTCGGCATCGTGGTGTGGCCCTGGCTGTACGTGGTACAGGTGGGCGACAGCCGCTGCTATGTGTATGAGGGCGGTACGCTGCGGCAGGTGACGCGTGACCAGACGTACGCGCAGGATCTCGTGGAGCGCGGCGTGTTCTCGCGGGAAGACGCGCGATCCTCGCCGCTGAGCCACGTGCTGTCCAGCGCGATCGGAGCGTCGGAGGCGATGCCGGAAGTCACGCGCGTGAGCGTGCGCGATCGGGGCACCGTGGTTCTCGTCTGTACGGACGGGCTCACGAAGCACGTCTCCGACGCCGAGATCGCGCAGCACATCCGGGTGATGCAGTCGGCGGAGCAGCTGTGTCATTCCCTTCTCGCGCTGGCGCTCGAGCGCGGTGGGACCGACAACATCACCATGGTGGTCGGCCGCGCGGTCCGCCGAGATACCCCCTGATGCGTGACGGGCGCGTGACGAACACCGCACCGTCACCGTCAATGCAACAGAGCCCAGAAGCGCGCAGTCGCGTGCCTTCCGCGTTCGTCCTCCCGGCCGAATCGGGTTCGCCTCCGGCGCACGCCTCCCTCCCGTAGCGAGTTGTCCTCATGCTATCTCCTCTGCCACTCGACGACCTGATCGGCCAGTCCTTCTACATCGACGGCGCGGTATGGCGATACCTCTCCAACCCGAGCATCCGCCGCTTCGCGCTCCGGCGTACCGAGACCGAGATCACCTTCGAGCAGGCCGTCGAGCAGATCGCCTCGGGCGAGATCCTCTGGAATCCACCGGAGCGATTCGCGCGTCTCGCCTCGAGTGCGCCGCTCGAGCTCGTCCAGCAGCGGGTGGCGCTCCTCGAGGCGTTCCGGCGCTCCCCCGGCTGCGTGGATTCAACCGACTGGGCAATGCGCGCCCGCGTCGACGCACAGCTGACCGAGAGCCGCAACTGGCTGACCCGCCGGGCTCTGACCTCGGGCGACTCCGCTTCGAGCGAGACGGAGTGACCGCG
>JBJMNM010000645.1:0-8816 GCA_045804305.1 Gemmatimonadaceae bacterium
CCTTCCTTGGCCTGCGCGAGCGCTTCCTTCATGATCTGAAGGTCGAGCCCCTCGATCTTGATGTCCATCTGGATGGACGTGATGCCGGCGGCCGTGCCGGCGACCTTGAAGTCCATGTCGCCAAGGTGATCCTCGGTGCCGAGGATGTCGGTGAGGATCGCGTACTTCTTCCCCTCCTTGATCAGTCCCATCGCCACACCCGCGACGGCGCTGCGGATCGGGACGCCGGCGTCCATCATGGCGAGCGAGCCGCCACACACCGTGGCCATGGAGCTCGAGCCGTTGGACTCGAGGATCTCCGAAACGATGCGAAGCGTATACGGGAAGTCGGAGAAGTCCGGCAGCACGCCCTGGAGCGCACGCTCGGCGAGATTGCCGTGCCCGATCTCGCGACGCGACGTGCCGCGCACCGGCCGCACCTCACCCGTCGAGAAGGGCGGGAAGTTGTAGTGCAGCATGAACGACTTCGTCGTCTCGCTCGGGCTGTCGATCGAATCGAGGCGTTGTACGTCGTTGGCCGTGCCGAGCGTGACGGCCACGAGCGCCTGGGTCTGCCCGCGCGTGAACAGCGCGGAGCCATGCGAGCGCGGCAGCAGCCCGGTGTCGATGGAGATCGGACGCACTTCGTTCGTTGCGCGGCCGTCGACGCGCTTCTTCGTCGTCAGCACCTGCGAGCGCAGCGCGTTGTACTCGAGATCGCCCAGGATGTGGTGCACCTCCTTGGCGTTGTCCGGCAGATCGGCGGCGAACGCCTCGTAGACCTGCTTCTTCACCAGCTCGACGGCCTTTATCCGCGAGTGCTTGTCCTTCTGGTTCAGCGCTTCGCTGATCTTGATGTCGGCGACGTTCATCACCTTCTCGCGCAGCCCCGTGGTCTCGGAGGCCTTGACCCATTCCATTTTTTCGACCTTCGGGCTGGCCTTCAGGAGCTCGTCCTGGTAGCCGATGAGCTCCTTGATGCCGCCCTGCGCCACCGTCAGCGCCTCGACGACGTCTTCCTCGCTCACCTCGAGCGCGCCGCCCTCGACCATCATGATCGAATCGCGTCCGCCGGCGACGACCAGCTCCATGTCGCTGTACTCGAGCTGCTGGAAGGTCGGGTTGAGCACCCAGTTCCCCTGCACGCGACCCACGCGCACGCCGGCGATCGGCCCGTTCCATGGCGTCCGGGAGGACTGCAACGCGTAAGAGGTAGCGACGAGCGCGAGCACGTCGGCGTCGTTCTCCTGATCGGCCGAGATCACGTAGCAGAAGACCTGGACTTCGTTCTGGAACCCTTCGGGGAAGAGCGGGCGGATGGAGCGATCGATGATCCGCGCGCTCAGGATCTCGCCGTCGCTCGGCCGGCCTTCCCGCTTGATGAAGCCGCCGGGGATCTTGCCGGCGGCGTAGGTCTTTTCCCGGTACTCGACCGTGAGTGGGAAGAACGGGAGCGTGCTCTTGTTGTCGCTCACCGTGACGGTCGCGAGGACCATCGTGTCACCGTAGGTGACGAGTGCGGAGCCGGCAGCCTGCTTGGCCATGCGGCCGGTCTCGATGACCAGCTTGCGTCCCGCGAACGTCTTTTCAATGCGTTGCATTTATCCTTTTCGCCTCTGCGTGCCACCGGCCCGATGCCGGCAGCGCCTCGTGAAATGCAAAAGCGCGGGCCGCAATGAATGCGCCCGCGCGAGTGCAGTGACCAGCTTAGTACCGGAGTCCGAGTTCCTGGACGATCGTGCGGTACCCGTCGATGTCCGTCCGCTTCATGTAGTTGAGCAGGCGGCGACGCGTTCCGACCATCTTCAGCAGCCCGCGGCGGCCGTGATGGTCCTTCTTGTGCGCCCGGAAGTGCTCGGTGAGGTAGTTGATGCGCTCCGTGAGGAGGGCCACCTGTACACGCGCCGAGCCGGTATCGGTCTCGTGCGTCTTGTACTTCGCGAGCGTCGGTGCGTTGTCGAAAGCCATGTTTATCGGGACTGTCCCGCCATGCGGCGGTCTAAGCGTAGCCAAATTGGTTGAGCACGGGAACTTAGCGGACTTTGCGCCTCATGTAAAGGGGCGTCAGCCGAACACACGACCCACCAGATCACGCACCCCCATCAGCACGTCGTTGAACGTGGAGACGACGAAAATGAGCAGGATCGCCACCAGTCCGAATCGCAGGATGTACTCCCGCGTGCGCGTGCTGAACGGGCTCCCCTTCACCGATTCCGCCACGTTGATCAGGATCTGCCCGCCGTCGAGGATCGGGATCGGCAGGAGATTCAGCACGGCCACGTTCACGCTCAGGAGCGCGATCAGGAAGAACAGCGACTCCAACCCGCTCTGCGCGGCCGTGACCGACGCTCGCGTGATCGCGATCGGACCGCCGAGCTGGCGCACCGACACCTCTCGCGTGATGAGGCCCCGCACCGTGCCCACGATCTTGGTGCCCGTGAGCCAGGTCGAGCGCGCACCGCCCTTCAGCGCCTCCCCGAGGCCGATCGGCTCGCGTGTCGTGGGATCGGCCGCCGCGGCGCCGATCTTTCCCACGCTGCGCATCGTGCCGCTCGCGGGATCCTTCTGGCTCGTGGACTCGGGCCGCACGGTGAACGCGAGCACGCGCCCACCGCGCCGAACCTCGAACGGCAGCTCCACACCGGCCGACGGAGTGACCCGCTCCTGGAGCTGCGACCAGCTCTGCACGGGCTGATGGGCGATCGTGACGATCGTGTCGCCAGCGCGCAGGCCACCGCGCTTGGCCGGGCTGCCGGGCAGCACGTCGCCGATCACCGGCGGCACGAAGAAGTCCACCGCATTCAGAATCTCACGCGCGGTCGGCGCACCCACGGAGCCCATGGGGATCCGAACCTCGCCGCGATTCGTCGCGAGCGCGAGGGTGCCGGCCGGCGCGTTGTCGATGCGCTCCGCGAGGTCGCTCCAGTTGCGCACGGGCGTGCCGTTCACGGCGCGGATCGTGTCGCCAGGCTGGAGCTGCGCGAGCGCGGGCGCGGCGGCCAGCGGGTGCACGGCGCCCACGACGCGCGTGGCGATCACCGGCTCGCCGTAGCTCAGCGAGAGTATGGTGAACACCACGAACGCGAGGATGATGTTCATCACCACGCCGGCGACCATGATCACCAGTCGCGCGGCCAGGCTCTTGGACTCGAACCAGCGATCCTCGGGCACCGGCTTCGGGCCGAACGGCAGCATCGCATTCGGATCGTATCCCGCGTCGCCCGGCTTGAGGCCATCGCTCTCCCCTTCCGCGCCACCCTCGATGAACGCCGTCTCGGCGTCGTGACGCGAGGCCATGCGCACGTAGCCGCCGAGTGGGAGCGCGGCCAGGACGTATTCCGTCTCGCCCCGGCGGCGGCGCCAGAGCGCCGGTCCGAAGCCGATCGAGAAGCGCGGCGCATACACGCCGGTCAGCTTGGCGGCGATGAAGTGCCCGAGCTCGTGCACGAAGATCACGAGCCCGAAGACGAGAATGGGCGCGACGTAGGCTAGCATGTGAACATCTCCTGCACGTGCCGCCGCGCGAGCGCGTCGGCGGCGAGAATGGCGTCGCGCGAGCCGGACGGCGCGGTGCCGTGGCGACTCAGCGCGCCGTCGATGGCGCGCGCGATGTCGCCGAAGCGGATCGCGCCGTCGAGAAAGAGCGCGACGGCCTGCTCGTTCGCCGCGTTGAACACCGCGGGAGCCGCGCCACCCGCGCGGCCCGCCCGCATTCCGAGGTCGAGCGCGGGGAAATCGTCTCGCCGGACCTTCTCGAACGATAACGGCGAAAGCTCCACGGGGTCGAATGGAGGTACCCCGGTGTCGCGCACGCGGTCCGGATGGGTGAGCGCGTACAGCACCGGCAGCTCCATGCTCGGCACCCCCAATTGCGCGAGCACGCTGCCGTCCACGAACTCCACGAAGGAGTGCACGACGCTCTGCGGGTGGACCACGACGTCGATCCGGTCGTAGGCGATGCCGAACAGGTAGTGCGCCTCGATCACCTCCAGCGCCTTGTTCGCGAGCGTCGCGCTGTCCACCGTGATCTTTCGGCCCATCTGCCAGGTGGGGTGCTGTAGTGCGTCGGCCAGGGTGGCGCGCTCGAGCTGCTCGCGCGTCCAGCGTCGGAACGGTCCGCCCGACGCGGTGAGCACGAGTCGGCGAATCTCACTGACCGGGCGCCTGCCGATGCACTGGAGGATGGCGCTGTGCTCGCTGTCCACCGGCACGAGCTCGCCGCCCCCACGCGTTGCGGCGGCCGTCACGAGGTCGCCGCCCATCACGAGCGACTCCTTGTTCGCCAGCGCGACCCGCTTGCCACGCTCCAGCGCGGCGAGCGTGGCGTCGAGGCCCGCGGCGCCGACCACCGCGTTCAGCACGATGTCCACGTCATCGCGCGTCGCCGCGTCCACCAGGCAGCGAGCGCCGCACTGCCACGACGGATGCTCACCAGCGCCATTCCGGACGAGCCCGACGAAGCCGGGCTTGAACCGCTCCACCTGCTCGGCGAGCAGACCGGCATTCGTGTTCGCGGTCAGCGCGGCTACGCGAAAGTAGTCCGTCTGCCGCTCGAGCACGCGCAGCGCGGTGGTCCCGATGGAGCCCGTCGACCCCAGAATGGCGACCCCGCGTTGCGTCACCCGAAGACGGGCAGCGGCAGCCACCCGAGCAGCAGATAGGCGACCGGCAGCACGAAGATGAGGCTGTCGAAGCGGTCGAGCACGCCACCGTGGCCAGGGATGATGCGGGAGCTGTCCTTCACGCCGCCGTCGCGCTTGATGAGCGACTCGAACAGGTCCCCCACCTGCGCGGCCGCGCTGATGATGGCTCCGAACAGCAGCGCGCCAAACGGCGTGAAGCCCAGGTGCGCCGCCGGCGCGAGCACGCCCCGCGCGTACAGGTACGACACCAGCATGCTCGCCACGAGCCCGCCGACCGCACCGGCGACGGTCTTTCCTGGGCTCACCGAGGGAATGAGCTTCCGTCCGCCGATCGCGCGGCCCACGAAGTAGGCGCCGATGTCGGATGCCCAGGTGATGACGAGGGGAAAGATCAGCAGCACGCCACCCGGCGGCACCCGGATCGCGAACGAGCCGAGTCCGAGGTGCGACGCGCCCACGAGATCGTATCCGATCACCGTGTCGTGGTACCGGATCGCGTAGCCGAATCCGAGCATGCCGCCCGTGTAGAGCACGCCGAGGATCGTGACCGCCGCGGCACTCAACGGGCGTCCATCCACGCCGCGCAGCCAGATCGTGGCGCCGAGCAGCAGGAGCACGACAAGCGCCGCGAGCGCGGGCCGCACCGTGAAGACACCCAGGTAGCTCGCGTGAATGGCGAGCGGCACGAGCCCGGCGAGCGCGATGCCGGCGTCGGCGAGGGGATAGGCACCGGCTGCCCTCGAGATGCGATAGAACTCCCACGCACCGACGGCCGAGACCACCGCGAGCATGCCCGCGAGCGGCGCGCCGCCGGCGAGCACGATCCACAGCGCGATCGGTGCAGCGACGACGGCGACGAGGACGCGCTTCGTGAGCTCGCTCATGCGCGCGCCGGCGAAGGGGAGAGGGAGAAGAAGGTCAGACTTCCATGATCTCGGCCTCTTTGGCCTTGATCATCTGGTCGATCTTGCCGATGTAATCGTCGTGGACCTTCTGCAGGTCCTTCTCGGCATGCTTGACGTCGTCCTCGCTCACGCCGCTCAGCTTCTTGAGCAGCTCGCGGCCGTGCGTGCGCGCATGGCGCACGGCGATCTTTCCGTCTTCCGCGAGCTTGTGCACCACCTTCACGAGCTCCTTGCGGCGCTGCTCGTTCATCTGGGGCAGCGGCACGCGGATCGCCCCGCCCTGCGCGGACGGCTCGAGTCCCAGGTCCGACTCGCGAATGGCCTTCTCGATCACCTTGACCTGGCCCTTGTCGAACGGCGTCACGAGCAGCGTGCGCGGCTCCGGCGCGGCGATGCTGGCCACCTGGTTCAGCATCATCTGCTGACCGTACATCTCGACGCGCACGGTATCGAGCATGTTCGGCGAGGCCTTGCCGGAGCGGACGGAGGCGAACTCGCGCTTGGCGGCGTCGAGTCCCTTGTCCATCGAGGTGCGGCTGTCCTTCAGGATCTGTTGGATTGTGCTCATCGGACGAGGGTGCCGACGCGATCCCCGCGAACTGCGGCGGCGATCGCGCCCGGTGTGTGAATGTTCAACACGATCAGAGGGAGCGAGTTCTCCTTGCAGAGCGTCACGGCCGTCTGGTCCATCACCTTCAACTCCTCGAGCATCACGTCGCGGTAGCTGATCTCGGGGTAGAACGTCGCGCTGGGCACCACCTTGGGATCAGCGGAATACACGCCATCCACGCTCGTCGCCTTGATGATGACCTGCGCCTTCATCTGGATCGCGCGCAGGACCGCCGCCGTATCGGTGCTAAAGTACGGGTTGCCGGTGCCCGCGGCAAAGATCACCACGCGTCCCTTCTCGAAGTGGCGGAGCGCGCGCCGCCGGATGTACGGCTCGGCGAGCTCCTCCATGCGGATGGCGGTCATGACGCGCGTTTCCATCCCCTTCCGCTCGAGCACGTCCTGCACGGCCAGCGCATTGATGACCGTGCCGAGCATGCCCATGTAGTCGGCGCTCACGCGGTCCATGCCGTTCTTGGAGAGCTGCGAGCCGCGCACGATGTTGCCGCCGCCGATCACCAGCCCCACGTCGGCGCCGGCGTGCACCACCGACTGGATCTCGTCGGCGATGCGCGCCATGGTGTCGAAGTCGAACCCGAAGCCTCGCTCTCCGGCGAGCGCTTCACCAGAGATCTTGAGAAGGACGCGCGGATAGCGAAGCTCGGACACCGGGCTTACTCCTGCCCGATCTGGAAGCGGGCGAAGCGACGAATCGAGACGCTCGGTCCGGCCGCCTTCACGAGCTGGCTGATCGTCTTGCTGTCGTCGCGCACCCACGGCTGGTCGAGGAGGGTGACCTCCTTGAAGTACTTGTCGATGCGTCCGCCCACCATCTTCTCGACGATGTTGGCCGGCTTGCCGCTCGCCGCCGCCTGCTCCGAGAAGATGCGACGCTCGCGGTCCACGAGCTCCGCGGGCACGTCGTCGCGCGTGACGGCCACCGGCACGGTGGGCACGCCGGCCGTGACGTGCTCGGCGATGGTGCGCGCGAGCTGCTGCCCAGCCTCGCCGGTGATGCCGGTAATCTCCACCAGCGTGCCGACTTTGCCGTTGTGATGCACGTATGCGCCGACGGCGCCGGTGCCGCCGAAGCGCGCGTAGCGGCGCAGCACGATGTTCTCACCGATCGTGCCGGTGAACTGCTTGAGCGCGTCGGCCAGCGAGGCGGCGTCGCCGAACTTCGCGGCCATCAGCGGCGAGCCCTCGGTGGACTTGACGACGCCATCCGACTTGCCGTCGGCGAGCAGCGTCCGGGCGATCTTCTCGGCCGTCTGGCCGAAGACCTCGTTGCGCGCCACGAAGTCCGTCTCGCTGTTCAGCTCCACGATGGCGCCCGTCTTTCCGTCGGGGCTCACCTGTGCGACGATCTTGCCCTCGGAGGCCGTGCGACCGGCGCGGTTCTCGCCGCGGGCGATCCCCTTCTTTCGGAGCCACTCGACGGCCGCGTCCATGTTCCCCGCGTTCTCCTCGAGCGCTTTCTTGCAGTCCATCATGCCCGCCTGAGTGCGCTGACGCAGCTCGGAGACATCCTTGGCAGTGTAGGCAGCCATTGTCATTCAGTCCTTATCAGTCGTGGAAACGCCGCCGGACGGGCCGGCGGCGTATGAACAGTAACCAGTGAAGGCCGGGGGCGCCGGAGCCCCCGGTCGTACGGCCCTCGCTTACTCGGCGTCGGCCTCGGCGGCCTCGCCGCCCTCGGTGCCCTTGAGGTGGGCGGCGATCGCTTCGGGCTTGGCGCGGCGGCGGCGCGGGCGACGACGACGCTTGTCGTCCTTGTCGCCGGCGGCCTCGCTGCCCCGCTCGGAGCTGTAGGTCGTCTCGCCTTCCTTGCCCTCCTCCGTCTCCTCGCGCGACGGCGCCTCGCGGCGCGCCTCGGCGATCGTGTCGGCGATGGCGCGCGTGATCAGCTCGACGGAGCGGATCGCGTCGTCGTTACCGGCGATCGGCACCGTGATGAGGTCGGGATCGGCGTTCGTGTCGACGATCGAGATGATCGGGATGCCGAGCTTGTTCGCCTCGGCCACGGCGATCTTCTCCTTCTTGGCATCGACGACGAACATGAGGCCCGGCGTGCGCGTCAGCGACCGAATACCGTTGAGGTACTTGGACAGCTTCTCCTTCTCGCGCGTCATCATCAGGCGCTCTTTCTTGGTGTAGTTTGCCCACTCGCCGCCCTCGGCGCTGCCCGCCTCGAGCTCCTTCATGCGGCGCAGCTGCTTCTTCACCGTCTGGAAGTTGGTGAGGAGGCCGCCGAGCCAGCGCTCGGTGATGAACATGGCGCCGGCGCGCTCCGCTTCCTGCTTCACGATGCCCGCCACCTGCGGCTTCGTGCAGACGAAGAGGACGTTCTCGCCGCGGAGGACGACGTCGCGCACGAGCTTCTGCGCGAGCTCGAGCTGCCGGAGCGTCTTCTGGAGGTCGATGATGTGGATCCCGTTGCGCTCGGCGAAGATGAAGCGGCGCATCTTGGGATTCCAACGGCGCGTCTGGTGTCCGAAGTGGACGCCGGCCGCGAGCAGTGCTTCGAGGGTGGGTTGATTCTCTGCCATGGTGTTCACTGAGTGGTTTGTCGTCGGCGGGCCGTCAGCGTCGCCATCCACCGGATGAACCGGCACCGGACAGCGACTCGAGCCTGCGTGAGAGATGGACTGCGGTACTGCTGTCGTCCTGAGCGAAGCGA
>JBJMNM010000646.1:0-6162 GCA_045804305.1 Gemmatimonadaceae bacterium
ACCCAGTCGGATGCGCTCTGCCTCCGCGGCCTCGTTCACCGACGTGTTCGTCGCGCCATGGCTCGCGCCCTTTCCGCTGGCGGTTGGAGCGATGACGATCGCGCTGTTTGCCTTCCTCGCGGCCGTGTACCTCACGGTGGCTGCCACCGACTCAGCGATTCGCGACGACTTTCGTCGCCGAGCGCTCTGGAGCGCGGGCGTGGTGTTCGTGGCCGCGTTCGGCGCGCTGGCGATCGCGTTCACCCACGCATCCGGCGTGCACCGCGCGCTGCTCACGACGGTGTGGGCGCTCCCGCTGCAGATCGCGACAGCCGCCGCCGCGCTGACGGCTATCTGGGCACTCTGGCGTCGTCGCTGGCCTCTGGCGCGCCTGGCCGCCGGAGCGCAGGTGTCGCTGATCCTCTGGGGATGGGCGTTCGCGCAGTACCCGTTCCTGATCCCGCCTACACTGCGCATTCACGACGCCGCGGCGCCGCGGATCACGCTCGAGCTTCTGCTGTGGGGATTGGTCGTGGGGAGTGCGCTGCTGATTCCGTCACTGCTCTATCTGATGCGCACCTTTGCGTCGACCGCCAGGAACGACGATTGAGCATTCTGTTGCCGTAGGCTTCATCTCCGTGTCCTCCGTGGTCTCTGTGGTTCCTAGCCTTTTGCCTTTGACCACAGAGAACACAGAGAGCACAGAGGACGAACCAGCGGCGAACCGAGCAGCGAACGGATGGGCCTTCGTCGATCGACGCTTGGACCCTATGGCGCCTTCGTGGCTTCCGTGCGGAGGGTAAGGACCGAGTCGGCACCCTTCACACCCTGATAGTGCGCCGTGCTCGTGCCAACGAGCTTGTCGCCTTCCCTGCGCATGACGCTGTGCGTGACGACCTTCACGCCCTTGCGGCGTACGCTCGGATACGGGCCCGCGTCGGAGACGATGCTGTCGCCCGCGACGGTGATCTTCGGCTTGACCACCTGGCCATTCTCGTATTTCTGGGTCCATCCGTCGGGCGTGGCCGCGACGGTCAGCACGAACCTCGTGGGCGTCGTGTCCCCGCTGGTCGGGATGGCCACCACGTTGTACTTCCCGGCGATATCCGCGAGCGCGATGGCCGCGGGAGCAGCCGGCGCGGCGGGAGCGGGCGCCGGGGCCACGGCACCGGCAGCGCTGTCCGTGGCAGCGGGCTTGTTGTCCGTCTTCGCGCAGCCTACGATGGCGACGGCGGTGCAGCAGTACATGATCAGGCGTGCGGAGCTACGGTGCGCACTCATGAAACCCTCCGTGTGGGGGAAGAGCGGCGAGTCGCCGGCGATGCCCGGCCGGCGCGGGGTGCTAGACAATACGACAAATCCGGCTGGGCGCCATCCGCGCCCAGCCGGATCCGAATCGGTCATTCAGCCGTCAGCATGCGGCGCCCTCATGGAGGGCAGCCGACGGGGTCGTTCGCGTTCCGGAAGCCATTCGTCGCCAGCTGTGTCGCGGCCGACGGTGTGTTGGAGTTCGTTTGCTCTTCGGTCGAGCCGTAGAAGATACGCCCGGGGATGTTCGGCTCTCCGATCGCCGGATGCAGCGTCGGCAGGCAGGTCCGCTTCCAGTCGTTCCACACCTCGACCGACATGAACAGCGCGACGTACTTCTCCTCCATGATCGATTGAAGGGTGGCCGGCGTGCTGGGGAGAGGCACGCTGGCTCGGACGGCATCGAGATAGGGCTGCGCCGCCGCCGCGCCCGACGTCTGGTACAACGCCTCGGCGAGGATCAGCTGATTCTCCACCCAGGTGAGGATGGGATGCCGGAAGGTGCCATTCTGATCGAGCCGCGGAGTCGGATAGATGTGCGAGATCTGGCTCGACGGCGTCGACGACGCCGTGACGTCATGCCCGCCATAGGTGCCAAGCGGGTTGAGGGTGAAATACTGGCTGCGACGCGGGTCGTTGCGCGCGTTCATCAGGTTCACGAGGTTGGCGCCCGCCGCGATGTCCTCCCCGAACCCCGATGCCGTGATCATCTGCACCCACATGTGCTTCTCCACCAGCGACGTGCCGGAGTGTACGCTGCGCAGATCGTTGGCGGCGCTGCTGATCCCCTTCTGCGCCTCGGCGATGGCCTTCGCATATTGGCCGGGCCCGAGCTTCTCGACGGTGTGCATGTACAGCCGTGCCTTCAGCGTGTGCGCGGCCGCGATCCACTTCGACTTGTCGCCGGCGTAGACGAGATCGTAGATCCCCGGTCCGGGACCCGGCCCGCTGGTGAGGTCGGTGATCGCCTGGTCGAGCAGCGTCTGCAGGTCACTATAGACCTGCATCTGCGGATCGAACGTCGGTGTGGGTGACTTGAGCGCGTCGCTGTAGGGAATGTCGCCCCAGACGTCCGCCGCATAGGCGATGTTGATGGCCTCCAGGATGCGCGCGATCGCGCCGTACACCTTGTCGCCCGCGGCGTCCGCCTGATCTTCCACGCGACGCACGTCGACCAGACCGCCGCCCGTGTAGAGTCCCACGAAGTCGGAGTTGAAGATGTTGGGTGTGATCTGATAGGTCCCTTCGTTCTCCAGGAAGCGACCGCCCACGCCGGCGCACTGCTGCATCCACTGACAGGCGTCGAGCGTGATGTGGCCTTCCTGGAGCGCGAAGACTCCTGCCTGCGACGCCAGGAAGCTCTGGTTTATGGTGGCGGCGCTGGGATTGTTCGGATCGTGCAGCGCGTCAGGCGCCGTGAGAAAACCGCTGCAGCCGGCGGTCCACGCCAGCGTCAGCACGACGGCCACGCGCATTCGGGAGCAAGCGAGCATTGCGAGTTCTCCTTGTCTCGGAGGTTAGCGCTGAAGGCCGATCGTGAGCACGAACGAGCGCGTCTGCGGCATGTTGAAGTAGTCCATTCCCTGCGTCTTCTGGATGGAGCCACCGAGGTTGGTCTCGGGATCCAGTCCGGTGTAGTTGGTCCAGGTGTGCAGGTTCCGGCCGGCCAGCCGGATGTCCAGGCTGTTGACGCCGAGCAGCGTGTTGAGGCGGCCCACGGTCATGGTGTACTGCACGGAGATCTCACGCAGCTTCACGTAGCTGCCGTCCTCGAGGCACGGCTCCGACGTGCCGGTGAACGCGCACGGCATCGGCCCATATCGCCAGAAGTTCTGGCCGATCGGGATCGACTTCCCGGCCCCGGGCCCTACGACCGGGGTGTCGAAGAAGCCAGGCGCGCCGAACACGTGCTCGTTTCCCGTGCACGACGCGGTGTTGCTGCCTGTGCAGGTCGCGCGAATCTCGGTGTCCTTGTGGGTGCCGTAGCTCCACAGGGCGCCTTTCGTGCCGTTGTAGATGTCGCCGCCGTGCCTGATGTCGAGCAGGCCGGAGAACTCCAGCCGTCCGACACGCAGCGTCGAGTGCAGATTGCCCGTCCAGCGCGGATTGGGATTGCCGATCACGCGGATGTTCGGATCGGCCACCGGCAGGCCGTCGGCACCGATGTACGTCGTGCCGTAGGCCTGCCCCGCGCAGACCGTGTTCATGTCGACGCCCGCGATGACGGCGTCCATTCCGCCGGGCGACAGACCGCAGCGCGCGAATCCGTAGTCGTAGAAGACGCCGATCTCCTCGCCAGCCTTGGTCACGGCATACGGCGTGATCGTGTTGATCGGGTCGAGCGTGACGAAGGTCGCGCCCAGCAGCGAACGCGTGAAGCCGCGATTGCGCGCCCACCCTGCGCCGATCTCCCACGTCAACGCATCGCGCGTGATCGGCCGCACGTTGAGCGACACTTCCGTGCCCCGATTCTCGAACTCGGCGGAATTCTGGGTCTGGTAGAAGAATCCGCTCGACGGCGCGACGGGCGTGATGAGGATGACGTCGCGCGAGCGCGCCTTGTAGAGCGTGAAGCTCACGTCCATCAGGTTGCCGAACAATCCGGCGTCGAAGCCGCCTTCGATCTCGCGCGTCCGCTCCGGCCGCAGGTCTGGCGCACCCTTCACCAGCGCTGTCGTGAGCCCACCCAGTGCACTCTGCGTTGGCAGGAATCCGGTGCCCTGCACGAAGCCGCCGATGACCGTGGCGCCGCTGAACACCGTTTCAGTGAGGTACGGGAGCGGCTCGAGCCCGGCTTCGCCGTACGCCACACGGAGCTTGAGCGCGTTGAGCACGCGCCCGGTGGTGAGCCGATCGGTGAGGTTCCACGCCGCGCTGGCCTTCGGGAACCAGTTGCGGCGGTTGTTCTCGCCGAACGTCGACGAGCCGTCATTGCGGATGGCCCCGGTGAGGAAGAGCTGGTCATACAGCTCCAGCGACGCCTGCCCGAAGTAGGCCTCCGTGCGGATGTGCGTCTGGTAGTCGCTCGGCAGGTCGCGGCTGGTGGTGTTCGCGATGCTGAACGGCTGCGGCGCCACCATGCCGCGTCCCACCATGGAAAGGGTGCGGAAGTCGCGCGCGTTGAGGTTCGACCCCAGCGTCAGCGTTCCCTTGAAGTTGTCGCTGAGATGGTAGTTGGCCGTGCCCGTGAGGTTCTGATCGACCTGATAGTTGACGATCGTGCCCTCGGTGATGCGGCCACCCGCGCCAGGACCGGAGCACTCCTGCGGGCATCCCTCGAGGCGCTCGTCGTTCGAGTAGTCGGCGCCGACGGTGTAGTCGAACTTGAGCCAGTCCTTCGCGACCCAGTTCGCGTTCACGTTGCCGAAGGTGCGGCTCGCCTTCGCCCGGTTCAGCTCCTCATAGAGCGTGAAGAAGGGGTTGGAGAAGCCGCGGTCCTGGCCGGCCGACGACGCATCCGGGTTCGCGAACCGGAACGACCGATGGAGCCCCGACACCGGATCGAGATACGGCAGGTTGTTGAAGTCGGGCGGCGTCCGCAACAGCCCGAGCAGCAGCGCGTTCGTGTTGTTGCCGCGCTGGAGGAAGAGTCCACGCGTATCGGCGTACGACAGGTTCCCGCTCAGGTTGAGGCTCGGCGTGATGCGCTGGGCACCCGACGCGCGCACGGTCGCGCGCGTGAAGTCGTTGTTCGGCCCCTGATAGATGCCGCGATTGTCGTACGAGCTGCCCGAGAGGAAGAAGGTCGTGCGCTCGTTGCCTCCGGACACCGTGAGGGTGTTGTCGAACACGTGCCCAGTGGTGAATGCCTCGTCGGCATGGTCGAAGCTCTGCGTCACCGCGGGCCCCCAGCTCCGGAAGCATTCCGCATTGCCGGGCGTGCACTCACCGCTCGGCGCGCGTCCGAAGGTGCCTTGCCCGTAGGAGCGCTGGAGCGGGTAGAAGCGGCTGATCTTGTCGGCGCTCAATGACGAGTGCAGCGAGTACCGCGGTTCGCCGGCCCGGCCCTTCTTGGTCGTGATGAGCACCACGCCATTCGCCGCCCGCGATCCGTAGATCGCCGAGGCCGCGGCACCCTTCAGGATCTCGATGCTTTCAATGTCGGCCGGATTGAAGTCGATCAGCCGATTCGGCTGCGTGGTGCCTTCGATCTCGCCGGTGGTCAGTCCGTCCACGGGATTGAAGTTCGTCGTTGAATAGCTCGAGTTGTCCACCGGCGTGCCGTCCACCACGAACAGCGGCGACGCAGTACCGGTCACCGTGCGGAGCCCACGGATGCGAATGCTCGAGGACGACCCCGGCTCACCCGAGCTACCGACGACGTTGACGCCCGGCGCCTTGCCCGCGAGCGCCTCGACGATGTTCCCCTCGTTCGAGCGCGCGATGAGCTCCGACGACACGGTGTTGCGCACGTTGCCCACCTTCTCGGCTTCCGTCGCCATGCCCGCGCCGGTGATGACGACCTCGCCGAGCTGCAACGGGTTGTCCTCGAGCACGAAGTCCTGCGTATTCGTGCCCGCGGTCAACTGAACCGGGCGGCTCGCCGGCTTGTAGCCCACGCGCCGCGCCGCGAGCGTGAGTGCCTGACCGGCCAGCCTCGCGCCGGTGAGCACGATCGAGTAGCGGCCGTCCTCGCGCGTGATCGCGCCGAGGCCGAGTTGGGGAATGGTGACCGTGGCACCCACCAGCGCCGCGCCCCCCGTGGCGCGCACTCGCCCCGTCACGGCCGCCGGCTCCTGGGCTGCGAGAGCCGAGGCCATCGCACACACGCACACCGCCACGAGAGCGGTACGTCGCAATCCACCGGACATGGAACCTCCCGACAAAGTTCGCGTTGATCGCTCGGCACGAGCATTTCGGGAGCTACCTACTTCG
>JBJMNM010000647.1:0-6123 GCA_045804305.1 Gemmatimonadaceae bacterium
GCGCTCGCCGACCCCACCAGGAGTCGGCTTCTTCTGCTACTCGACCGCCACGAGCTGACCGAGGGGGATCGGTGGGGCGCGCTTCATCTACCGCAGAGCCCGCTGAGTCGGCAACACAACACACAAGCCGACGAGGGGTGGGTCACCGCCCGCGCTGAGGGAACGAGCCGGCGCTACGCCATGTCGGGCACCGCGCTCGATCCGGGCGCCCGGCGTCTGTGGCATCTCGTGCGGGAGCAGGTCAGTGCGACGCCGTCGGCCAAGCACGATCTCACGCGCGCCGAGCGGATACTGCTCGAGCGGCGGAGCACGTCGCAGGCGTTCTTCACGAGCCGCGCCGGCCAGTGGGACAAGGTCCGCGCGGAGCTCTATGGCAGTCGCGCCGATCTGGATCCATTGATCGCTCTCGCGGACCCCAACTGGACGGTCGCCGACCTGGGCTGCGGCACCGGACAGACGGCCGAAGCGCTCGCTCCCTACGTGAAGCAGGTGGTGGCGGTCGACGAGTCGAGCGCGATGCTGTCCGCGGCGCGGCGCCGACTGGCCGCGCACGCGAACGTCGATCTCCGCGGTGGCCGGCTCGAGGATCTCCCGATCGATGACGGCTCGGTCGACGTCGCGCTGCTCTCACTGGTGCTGCACTTCGTGGTGGACCCGATGGAAGTGCTCGCCGAGGCCGCGCGCGTGCTTCGGCCCGGTGGGCGCCTGCTCGTGGTCGACATGCTTCCGCACGAGCGCGACGAGTATCGCACCACCATGGGACACCTCTGGCTTGGCTTCGACGAGCGGCAGCTCGCCGCCTGGCTGGAGGACGTTGGGTTCGCACCCCCGCGCGTGGTCCCGCTTCCGCCCGACCCGCATGCCAAGGGGCCGGGACTGTTCACGGCGCGCGCGATCAAGCGCGCGGATCTCTCGCTTTCCTGACCGCGTCGACCTTCACGGCTCACCGTTCACCGTTCACCGTTCACACCATCATGGCAACTACCCAGCGTCCCGCTACTCTGAGCCCACTCGACCGGCCGGCTTTCAAGGTCGCCGACATCTCGCTCGCTGACTTCGGCCGCAAGGAGATCCGCCTTGCTGAGCAGGAGATGCCCGGGCTCATGGCGATCCGTGCCGAGCACAAGGGAAAGAAGCCCCTGACCGGGGCGAAGATCATGGGCTCGCTGCACATGACCGTGCAGACGGCGGTGCTCATCGAGACGCTCGTCGAGCTCGGCGCCGACGTGCGCTGGGTGAGCTGCAACATCTTCAGCACGCAGGACCACGCGGCGGCCGCGGTGGCTGTCGGCAAGCACGGCACGGTGGACAACCCGAAGGGTATCGCCGTGTTCGCGTGGAAGGGCGAGACGCTCGAGGAGTACTGGTGGTGCACGGAGCAGGCGCTCATGTGGCCGGACGGCACCGGGCCGAACCTGCTCCTGGACGACGGCGGCGACGCCACGCTGCTCGTGCACCGCGGCGCGGATTACGAGAAGACGGGCGTCGTGCCCGCCTTCAATCCGGCCTCGGACAGCGAAGAGTGGGGTGTCATCCTCGATCTGCTGCGCACCGAGCAGCAGCGCAACCCCGGCCGCTGGACGAAGGTGGCGGCGGACATCCGCGGCGTGTCCGAGGAGACGACCACGGGCGTGCACCGTCTCTACGAGATGATGAACGCCGGCACGCTCCGCTTCCCGGCGATCAACGTGAACGATGCGGTGACGAAGAGCAAGTTCGACAACCTGTACGGCTGCCGTCACTCGCTCACCGACGGCATCCTTCGCGCGAGCGACGTGATGCTCGCCGGCAAGGTTGCGGTCGTGTTCGGGTACGGCGACGTCGGCAAGGGCTGCGCGCAGTCGCTGCGTGGCCAGGGCGCGCGCGTGATCATCACCGAGATCGACCCGATCTGCGCCCTCCAGGCCGCCATGGAAGGCTACCAGGTCACCACGCTCGAGGAGGTCGTCAAGACCGCCGACATCTTCATCACCGCCACGGGCAACAAGAACATCATCACCGTGGACGACATGGCGAAGATGAAGGACAAGGCGATCGTGGGGAACATCGGCCACTTCGACAATGAGATCGACATGGCCGGCCTGAAGAAGAAGGGCATCACGCGCATCAACATCAAGCCGCAGTACGACGAGTTCGTCTTCCCCGACGGCCACAGCGTGATGATCCTGGCTGAGGGAAGATTGTTGAATCTCGGTTGTGCCACCGGTCATCCGAGCTTCGTGATGTCGGCGTCGTTCACCAACCAGGTGATGGCTCAGCTCGAGCTGCACCAGAATGCCGCCAAGCTCGAGAAGAAGGTCTACACGCTGCCCAAGCATCTGGACGAGAAGGTCGCGCGGCTGCACCTCGACAAGCTCGGCGTGAAGCTGACGAAGCTGTCGCCGGACCAGGCGGCGTACATCGGCGTGCCGGTGGATGGGCCGTACAAGCCGGATCACTACCGGTACTAGAAGGGCGGTGAGAGAGTGAGACGGTGAGACGGTAGGAGGGTGAACGGCGAAGGGCACACCAGACTCAGTCGGTGTGCCCTTTTGCCGTTCACCGTCTCACCGTCTCACCGTCTCACCGTCTTTTCGGCCCGTTTTTCGCATTACGGCCCAGCCCGCCCCCAGCTGGTTCAACGTCTATCCGTGCACGCACTTACCTCCTCGCTTCGCACCCTGGTCGCGACGTCGCTGATCGTGGCGACGCCCGCGTTGGCGCGCGGGCAATCCAGCCGCGCGCGAGCCGAGAGTCCGCACGACTCCATTGACGTTGCGTCGCTGACGTTCGAGGGTGCGCAGGAGGTCGCGCCGGCCGACCTGAGAACGGTGATCTTCACCCGCACGTCCGCATGCCGGCTGATCCTCCTCTTCCCGATCTGCAAGGCCACGCCGAACCTCCTCTTCACCGACCGCCGCCGCACCACGCGCGCCGCGCTCGGCGAAGACATCACCAACCTGCGCGTGTACTACTTCCGCCGGGGATTCCGTGATGCGCAGGTGGATACGGTGCTCGTCCCCGTGAAGCGCGGTGTCGCCGTCACCTTTCGCATCACCGAAGGTCCGCCGACGCGAGTCGCCTCCGTCAGCGTGACGCAGCGGGAGCCGGTGATCACTGGCGCGGAGCTGAAGTACGCCGTCGTGCTACGCGAAGGAGAGCCGCTCAGCCTGCTCGCTCTCGACACGACTCTGGCGCGTCTTCGCAACGCCGCGTGGAACCACGGCTACGGCGACGTACGGATCGACACGAGCGTGCCCCGCCCCGACGCCTCCCGGCTCGTGCCGGTGCGAATCGTGGTGGACCCGCGCTACCTCACGCGCGTGGGCGAGGTGGAGTTCGAGGGGAACCATGCGCTGAGCGACGCCACGCTGCGCCGCGCGCTGCTGCTGCGGCCCGGCGATCTGTACACGCGCGACGCGGTGCTCGAGAGCGAGCGCCGCCTCTTTCAGTCGCCGGCGCTGGCGCGTGCGCTCGTCGTCACGCCGGCGGCGGGCGACAGCGTGAAGCGAATTACCGTCGCGGTCACCGAGACGGCCCCGCACCACGCGAGCGCCACGCTCGGCTTCAACACGGTGGAATTCATCCAGGCCGCGGTGGACCTGCGCCACAATGTGCTCGGCGACGGCCGCTGGCTCGACGTGCGGCTCCGCGCCGGCAACCTGTTGGGCGAGCAGCTCAACGGCCACGCGATCTTCCGGCAGGTGGTGCCGGACGGCACCGCGGACGCGAGCCTCTTCCTTCGACCCACCTACCAGGGATCGCTCACGCTCACACAGCCGTGGATCGCCGGTCCGCGAACGTCGGCCTCGCTCACGGTCTTCGGAGGCCGTCGCTCGCTGCCGGGCATCGTCGTGGACGAGGATCTTGGCGCCACGCTCGGCGTCGTACGCGAGCTCGCGGTTCGCCTTCCGGTGGGAGTGAACTACCGAATCGAATCCACCCGCGTGCAGGGCGGCGGCGTGTATTTCTGCGCCGGCTACGGCATCTGCGACAATGCAACCGCACAGGCACTCGAGCGCCGCCAGCGGCTCGCGCCGATCGGCGCGAGCGCGTGGATCGATCGCTCCGACGACCTCGAGGCACCGACGAGCGGGTACACCGCGGTGGTGGATGCGGAGCATGCCTCGAGCGCGACGGGGTCCACCTTCGCGCACAACCGCGTTGCGGCCG
Organism: Gemmatimonadaceae bacterium; assembly: GCA_045804305.1. GTDB lineage: Bacteria > Gemmatimonadota > Gemmatimonadetes > Gemmatimonadales > Gemmatimonadaceae > AG11. Next base: position 4,153 of record JBJMNM010000647.1, read on the forward strand.
ACGGCTCGTATTACCGGGCCTTCGCGCGCAGCGAGGATCTGAGCGATGGAAACTTCCCCAAGGTGGTGGCGCTGCACGGCCGCCTCGGCTGGGTGCGGCCGCTCGACGACCGCGTCGCCCTCGGTGTCGCGGGAAGCGGCCCGGGCATTCTCCACCCGCGCACCCGCTTCTACGCCGGCGGAATGCAATCGGTGCGCGGCTTCGCGGAGAACGAGCTCGGTCCGCAGGTGCTCCAGGCCCGCACCAGCTCGTTGCTCGCCGCCGGATGCACTAATGCGTCGATCGCCGACGGGAGCTGTGATCCATCAGCCGTGCCGTCGAACGAGCTGTTCGTCCGACCCACCGGGGGCAGCAGCGTCATCGAGGCGAGCGCCGAGCTGCGTGTGTCGTTGATGAAGCAGCTTGGTGGTGTGGTGTTCGTGGATGGCGCGTACGTGGGTACGGCGGGGATCGATTCCCCCGCCGGCGGCAAGGGCGCGATCACACCAGGCGCGGGGCTACGGTACCGCTCCGTGCTCGGCGTGCTGCGGCTGGATTTCGGACTTCGTCCGGTGGGTAGTGAGCTCCTGCCAGTCGTTGCGGCGGTGCCCGATGGCGCAGGGGGAGAACGCATCGTACGGTTGTCGCGAGAGAAGAGCTACTCTCCCATCGACCCATCACCCGGGACGTTGCACTCGATCGCACGGCGGATCGTGGTGCACTTCGCCATGGGGCAAGCGTTTTGACGTCGCCGTTCGGCGCTGGTCGGAGCGCAGGCGCGCCTCAGCCGAGGCGGCTGCGACGCGTGCTGCGTGCGCTGTTGGCGTTCGTGGTGGCGCCGATCGTGTTGGGCATCGTGATCGTGCTGGTGTTGGCGAACACGCCGTGGGGAAACGAGCGCGTGAGGCGGATCGTCGTCTCGCAGGCGAATCAACGGTTGACGGGCCGCCTCGCGATCGCGGGACTGCGCGGCTCCCTGCTCTCGCGCGCCACGCTCACGGGGGTCGAGCTCGTGGACAGCGCACACAATCCCGTGTTCAGTGCGCGGCGTGTGGAGGTGCGCTACGGCCTCTGGTCGGCACTGCGCGGGCATGTCGTCGTGAAGTCGCTCGCGCTCGACACCGCATTCGTGCTGCTCGACAAGCGTCCGGGATCGCGCTGGAACTTCCAGACGCTCGTGCGGGCGAGCGGTACGCCGAAGGATACGTCGCAGCGCCGGCCGCCGCCGGAGCTCGGCGACATCACCATTCGGCACGGTCGATTCCTCTATCGGCGGCCCTGGCAGCCGGACAGCACGCTGCCGGCGGATCGCCGTGATGCCGCCATCGCCGCCGCGCTGCTCTCGACCGCGCGCAGCAGAACCGAGCGCGTGCCCGGCGGCTTCCAGCGCGTGCTCGAGTATCACGACATCGATGCGCGCATTCCGGTCGTTCAGCTCGCGCAACAGGGACGCCCGATCGCGGTGGAGATCGCGTCGCTGTCGATGATCGGCGAGCCGTACCGGCCGCCGGTGATGGACGTGCGCTCGCTGATCGGAACGATCTACGCCACCAGGGACTCGCTGTGGTGGCGTGGCGCGCGGGTGTCGTTCCCGGGATCGCGCGTGGTGGCGGATGGCCGCGTCGGATTGAACAAGACCGGACTCGCCGTCTCGCTCGTGGGCGCGCCGATCGCGCTCGCGGACCTGCGATGGCTCAACCCGAAACTACCGCCCGGCGGCGGCGGAAAGCTGCACTTCACGATGCGCTCGCACGGTGACACGGCGGAGTACGCGTTCTCCGATGCCGACGTCAGATATCGGGACGCGTCCGTGCTGGGCGGCGGCGCGCTGACGCGGATTCACCCGCCGGGCGGAACGACCAGGATGGTCGTGCGGGGCGCGGACCTCACGGTGGCGCGACTCACCACGGCCGTGCTGCATGAGCTGCTGCCGTCGCTCACACTGCGTCGCACCGGAACGATCGACGGACACATCACGCTCAGCGGCGACGC
>JBJMNM010000648.1:0-6389 GCA_045804305.1 Gemmatimonadaceae bacterium
AGATGCGATCGGCCACGCTCGTGCTGCCGCATCCGGGGCTGCCCGCTCGCGACTTCTGGCAGCGCGAGCTCGCGGAGCTCGAGGCCGCGCTCGGAGCGGCGGCATGACCGCGCCGGTCCTGCCATCGTGGGCCCGCGTGTCGGAGAAGCGGCGCGCGCACATCGCGCGGGTCACCGAGCTGCTCGACGAGTGGGCGCGCGCGCTGCGGCTCCCCGCGGAGGAAGCGCGCGCCTGGCACGACGCCGGCTGCCTGCACGACGCGCTCCGTGACGCGCCCGAGGACCAGCTCCGCGCGCTGGCGGGCGATCCCGCCGGCTACACGACCGAGATGCTGCATGGCCCCGCGGCGGCGGCGCGGCTCGCGGCCGACGGCGAGACCCGCCAGGAGCTCCTCGACGCCATTCGCTACCACACCGTGGGCAACGCGTCGTGGGCGCGTCTGGGCCGCGCGCTCTACATGGCCGATTATCTCGAGCCCGGCCGCAAGTTCTCGCGCGCCGACCGCGCGTATCTCGCGTCGCAGGTGCCGCACGACTTCGACGCGACCTTCCGCCAGGTGCTGCGCGCCCGGCTCGAGTGGTCGCTGCGAGAGGGCATGCGCCTCTTTCCTGAAGCGGTGGCGCTCTGGAACGCCGTGCGATGACGTGGTGGCGGGCGGTGGCGGTGGCGGTGCTGCTGGTGGTCCTGCTCGCATCCGCGGCCTGGGTGATGCGGGCACGCCGCGGCGCCGCGCGCCCGATGGTGTCGGTGCTCGCGAGTGCAGCCGTCCCGGGCGATGCACGCAATGCGCGCGACGTCCGCATCCGCGTGCAGGTGCTCAACACCACCAGGACCCGCGGCCTCGCGCGTCGCGCGACGCGCCTGCTGCGCGATCAGGGCTACGACGTGGTGGAGATGGGGACGACCAGTCCCACGATCGACACGACGCTCGTGCTGGACCGCTCCCACCATCCCGAATGGTCCGCCGCAGTGTCTCGCGTGCTCAGGCCGTCGCGAGCTCTCTCGCGGCCCGATTCCTCACGCTACCTGGACGTCACCGTGCTGCTGGGGAGCACGTGGCGGCCGCCGGCCAAGCCGCTCGACCCGTAGCTGCCCGCACGCCGCGGCGATGTCCATGCCGCGACTCTTCCGGATGGCCACCTCGATGCCGCGGTCGCGGAGCAGGCGCGCGAAGCGGGCAATGGTCTCGGGCGGCGTGGGCACGAACCCCTGCGACCCGCCGGGATGCAGCGGGATGAGGTTCACGAACGCCCGGCATTCCCGAGCCAGCGCGGCAAGATCGGCGGCGTGCGCAGGCTGGTCGTTCACCCCGCCGAGCATCACGTACTCGAACGTCACGCGCCGGTCGAACACCTTGGCCGCCTCGATCACCTCGGCAAGCGGATACTTGGTGTTGATCGGCATGAGCTCCTGCCGCAGCTCGTCCGTGGGCGCGTGGATCGAGATCGCGAGGCGGAACTGCTCCGGGCGCTCACCCAGCGCGACTATGCCCGGCAGCACGCCAACCGTGGAGATCGTGATGTGCCGCGCCCCGATGCCGAGGGCGCGAGGGTCGTTGAGCAGCGTGAGCGTGGGAGAGACGGCCTTCCAGTTCATCATCGGCTCGCCCATTCCCATGAACACGATGTTCGTCACGGGCACCGGCGGATCGAGGAGCCGCATCTCGCGGACCTGGCCCGCAATCTCGAACGTGGACAGGTTCCGGCTGAAGCCCATCGCACCAGTGGCGCAGAAGGCGCATCGCAGCGCACAGCCCGCCTGCGACGAGATGCAGAGCGTGACGCGATTGCCGTCGGGAATGGCCACGGTCTCGATGGCCTCGCCGTCGTGCAGACGGAAGAGGAACTTCTGCGTGCCGTCGTTCGACACCTGGCGCACCGACAGATCGAGGCGCGGCAGGTCGAACCGCTCGGCCAGGGCCGTGCGGAGCGCAGCGGGGAGCTCCGTCATGTCCTCGAACGACGCCGCCGGCACCAACCAGAGCCGACGCATCACCTGGCCCACGCGATAGCTGGGCTCGCCGAGCTCGGCCATGGCGCTCGCGAGCCGCGCCTGGGCGTCGTCCGGAGTCAGGTCGAGAAGATTTTCACGGTCAGTCATGGTATCACAGCAGGGCTCGCGGGTTCGCCGGCGCGGCCGGCACCGACGAGTCCGCAACGGCGGCGAACGTCATGCGCCGCATGGAGTTGAGCTTAGTCGCCAAACAGCCTTTTTGCAACCGCGGCGCTACCCGCGAGGCCGCTTCGACGCTAGGTTACAGGGTTGGTTGCAGGCGGCGCACGCGAACGCGGCAGCGCCGATCTTTCTTTTTCACGCACGTAATGTCTGAATCGGCGCTGGCCACAACTCATCGCTCTCATCTCAGCGGCGCGCTCCGCGCCGAGCACGTCGGAACAACTGTTCGTCTGGGGGGGTGGGTCCATCGCGCGCGAGATCTCGGCGGCCTCGTGTTCATGGATCTCCGCGATCGCGCCGGTCTGGTACAGGTTTCCTTCGATCCCTCGTCCGCGGGCGCCGAGGTCAGCGCGCTCGCCGCGTCGCTCGGCGCGGAGACGGTCGTGCTCGTCGAGGGCGTGGTGGCGCTGCGTCCGGAGGCGATGCGCAATCCGGAGATGAGCACGGGCGACATCGAAGTGCGCGCCACCGCGCTGCGCGTCGTCGGTCCCGCCGACACGCCGGCCATCCCGGTTGCGCGCGGCAAGAGCGAGCAATTGGCCGCCGAAGAGCTTCGGCTCCGACACCGATACCTCGATCTGCGCCGCGAGGACCTCCAGCGCAACATGATCCTGCGGCACCGGCTCATGCAGCGCACTCGCCGCTTCCTGAGCGACGCCGGCTATCTGGAGATCGAGACGCCGATCCTCACGAAGCCCACGCCCGAGGGCGCGCGCGACTATCTGGTGCCGAGCCGGGTGCACGCGGGCGAGTTCTACTCGCTGCCGCAGTCGCCGCAGATCTACAAGCAGCTGCTGATGGTGTCCGGCTTCGACCGGTATTTCCAGATCGCGCGCTGCTTCCGCGATGAGGATCTGCGCGCCGATCGCCAGCCGGAGTTCACGCAGATCGACATCGAGGCCTCGTTCGTTGCGCAGGACGACATCACGACGATGGCCGAGGGGCTCACGCGGGCACTGTGGGAAGAGGGTGGCAGCACCGTGCCGGCGACGATCCCGCGGATGTCGTACGCCGAGGCGATGGAGCGCTACGGCATCGACCGTCCCGACCTGCGATACGGGATGCAGGTCGAGGATGTGAGCGCGGTGTTTCGCGGCGCCGATCTCCCCTTCACCTCGGCGGCGCTCGCGGCGGGCGGGCGGGTGCGGGGAATCCGGGTGCCAGGCGGTGCGTCGCTCTCGCGAAAGCATCTCGATGAGCTCGACGCGATTGCGAAGGGCGCCGGCGCGCGCGGCCTGATGCGGCTCAAGCGCGTGAATGGCACGTTGGAGGGGCCGGCCGCCAAGGTCCTCGATGCGGGCGCCGCCGAGAAGCTCGGGCTGCTCGAAGGCGAGCTCGGCCTCTACGTCGCGGGGCCGGATCGCGTGTCGAGCCCCGCGCTGGACCGCGTGCGCCAGGACGTGGCGCAGCGAATGCAACTTGTTCCGTCAGACGTGAACGCCTTCGTGTGGGTCACCGACTTTCCGATGTTCGAGCGCGACCCCGAGACGGGCGCGCTGGCGGCGGTGCACCACCCGTTCACGGCGCCGCACCCGGATGACCTCCCATTGCTGGAGTCAGCGCCGTGGGACGCGCGGGCGCAGGCCTATGACCTGGTGCTCAACGGCACCGAGCTCGGTGGCGGCAGCATCCGCATCAGCGATCCGGCCGTGCAGGCGCGCATCTTCTCGCTGCTCGGCATCGACGAGGAGACGGCGCGCGCCCGATTCGGTTTTCTGCTCGAGGGGCTTCGCTCCGGCGCCCCGCCGCACGGGGGCATCGCGTTCGGATTCGACCGCATCGTGATGCTGCTCGCGGGCGCGCCGTCGCTGCGCGATGTCATCGCGTTCCCCAAGACCACGGCCGCGCGCGCGCTGTTCGAGGGCGCGCCGTCCCCGGTGCCCCCGCACGACCTGCACGACCTGCACATCAAACTGGAGTCGTAGCGCGAGTGAGTGACAGTTCAGTAACGCAGAAGCTGTCCACCGAAGGGGCGGACATGTTGACCCTCGCCGGGGTGAACGACGGCAACCTCGTGGAGCTGTCGCGCCTGTGCGGCGTGAAGGTGGCCCTGCGCGGCGACGCGATGTCGATCACCGGGCCGCAGGCGCTCGTGGAACGTGCGAGCGACATCGGACGGCGGATGGTGGAGCGCGCGCGTCAGCGCATGGAGCTCACACCGGACGACGTACTGCGGCTCAGCGAGGACGACGGCTCGTCCAACGGCGACGGCTCGCCGATGGGCGACGGCCGCATCGCGCTGCCCGGGATGCGGAAGCTCATCCAGGCGAAGACGAGCGGTCAGGGCGAGTATCTCGCCAAGATCTCCGAGCACGACATCGTGGTGGGCATCGGGCCGGCCGGGACGGGCAAGACCTACCTCGCCGTCGCCGCCGCGGTGGACGCCCTCACGCGGAAGCGCGTGCGCCGCATCGTCCTTGCTCGCCCCGCGGTCGAAGCGGGCGAGAGCCTCGGCTTCCTGCCGGGCGACATGCAGGCCAAGGTGGATCCGTATCTCCGGCCGTTGTACGACGCGCTCGACGAGATGATGCCGCAGGAGCGCGTGCAGAAGGCGCTCGAGACGCGGGTGATCGAGATCGCCCCGCTCGCGTTCATGCGCGGCCGCACGCTGAGCGACGCGTTCGTGATCCTCGACGAGGCGCAGAACGCGACGGCCATGCAGATGAAGATGTTCCTCACCCGGCTCGGCGTGAACTCGCAGATCGTGATCACGGGCGACAAGACCCAGATCGATCTGCCCAAGCGCGAGGAGTCGGGGCTCATGCAGGTCGAGCGGATCCTCCCCGGTATCGACGGGATCGCGTTCCACTACTTCACGGACGTCGACGTCGTGCGCCATCGGCTGGTGCGCGACATCATCAAGGCGTACGCGGAGGACGGAGACTAGGCCCGTGAACCTGCGAGAGCAGCTCGAGCGCGCGTCGGGGAGCGCGGAGGCGGCGGGGCACGGCATTGCCGCTTCCGTGGCGCTGCGCGCGCTCGTGCTGCTCGCCGTGGCGCTGTTCGTCACGTTCACGCTCGGCGCGAGCGCGGCGGCGCGCGGCACGCCGATGCTTCTGGGCGCGCTGGCGATCAATCTGGTGCTGCTCGCCGGCATGTCGTACGCGCTGCGCGAGGTGAGCACCGCGCTGTTCGCCGGCACCGGCTCCCTGGCGCTGCTCGCCGTGTTGTTCGCTCTGGTCGTGGGAGTGTCCGCGATCGTGGCCGCGGTGCGACCCGATGCGCCCGAGCTGGTGCCCATCGCCTTTCTCGCGCTCGTCGTGAGCGCGCTGTATGAACGGCGCGCCGGCCTGGTGGCGGCGGTGTTCGCGGCGGTCGTGATCGCGTGGCAGCCCGCCTACCGCAGCGCGGAGTCGCTCCCGGTCCTGCTGGTGGCCGGCGGAACGGCGGCGCTCGTGGTCCGGCCCACGAGTCAGCGCGACCAGTCGTACATCTGGATGCTGCTCGTCGCCGCCGCCGTCACGCTCACGCTCCTCGCGCTCGGTTTGGTGGCCGGCACCCCGTGGGAGCAGACGCTCGCCAACGTCGTACGCGGCGGTGCCGCGACCGTGGTGAGCGTGATCGCGGCGATGCTCGTCATGCCAATCGCGGAACGCGTCACCGGCCGCGAAACGCACCTCACGCTCGTGGAATGGGGCGACCTCAATCGTCCGCTGCTGCAGCGGCTGAGCCTCGAGGCGCCGGGCACGTATGCGCACACGATCGCCATCGCGAACCTCGCCGAGGCGGGCGCGCGGGCGATCGGGGCCAACGCGCAGCTCGCCCGCGTGGGCGCGTATTACCACGACATCGGAAAGCTCACCAAGCCGCAGTACTTCGTGGAGAACCAGTCGCGCGGTCGCAATCCGCACGACAAGCTCAAGCCGCAGACCAGCGCGTCGATCATCCGCAACCACATTCGCGAGGGCCTCGAGCTGGCCGACGCCGAGGGCGTGCCGCAATCGATTCGCGCGTTCATCACGGAGCATCACGGCACCGGCACCATCGCCTACTTCCTCGAGAAAGCGCGCGAGCGGGGCGGGGAGGGGGGGCTGGCAAGCACGGCGGAGTTCATCTATCCCGGTCCGGTGCCGCAGAGCATCGAGACGGCGGTGGTGATGCTCGCCGATGGCGTCGAAGCCGCCACGCGCGCACTCCCGGAGCCGACGCCGGAGCGGATTCGCGACGTGATCGACCAGGTCGTTCGCCAGCGTCTCGATCAGGGGCAGCTCCGC
>JBJMNM010000649.1:0-5419 GCA_045804305.1 Gemmatimonadaceae bacterium
ACGCTGCTTGCCCGTGTAGAACGGGTGGCAGTCGGCGCAGACGTCGGTGTGGATCTCGGCGATCGTCGAGCGCGTCTCGAAGGTGTTGCCGCACGCGCACTTCACGGTGGCCGTGGCGTACTCGGGATGGATATCGGTCTTCATGGGAGCCCTGCCTGGCAATTAAGAGCAGATTCGGATACAGCTAGTAAATGTAGCGACCCCAAGGCGTAAAAGACAAGCCGACAACGGCTTGCTCGTTTGACACAGTACCGGGCGCTGCATACGTTAGCCTCAATGCCTCTGCATGGTTCCCATTGGGACTGAAATGATCTCCCAGACCGCCGATTTCCTCGCCACCATCCCGCTCTTCAGCGGGCTCCAGCGTGACGAGCTGCAACGGTTCGCCGACCTGACGCGCGAACGCTCCTACCCCAAGGGCAGCGTCATCCTCTTCCAGGATGATCCCGGGGATTCACTGTTCGTCCTCCGCTCCGGCCGGGTGAAAGTCGTGCTCATCGGCGAGGATGGACGCGAGGTCATCCTGGGCGTGCTCGAGCCGGGCGCGCACTTCGGCGAGCTCGCGCTCATCGATGACCAGCCCCGCTCGGCGCACGTCATCGCCATGGAAGACGCGAACCTGCTCATCCTGCGCCGAGAGGATTTCCGACGCCGCGTCGAGGCGAACCCGAGCGTCGCATGGGCGCTGCTCACCGAACTGTCACGGCGTCTCCGCCGCGCCGACGTGAAGATTGGCGGGCTCGTGCTCCTCGACGTCCCAGGACGCATCGCGCGGCTGCTCCTCGACCTCGCCGACGAGGCGGGCAACGATACGATCGAGAAGCCGCTCACCCACCAGACGATCGCGCAGATGATCGGCGCGAGCCGCGAGACCGTCTCGCGCGCGATGAAGGAGTTCCAGGATTCCGGACTCATCACGGTGGAGCGCCGAAAGATCGCGGTAGGGAATCGCGAGGCGCTGGAAAAACGGTCCCAGGTTCGGATGTGACCGTGGGCACAGCCGGGCTGTGACAACCTCGGTGGCAGCCCGCCGCGCGTTTATGGCATACTGGGCCGTGCACGTCCCTTCACGACGGTAGATGAGTCTCACCCTCCGCTTCTGGGGCACCCGCGGCTCGATTCCGAGCCCTGGGAGCGCGACTGTGCGATACGGGGGCAACACGCCTTGCGTGGAGCTGCGCACCCGCGAGGGGCGGCTCGTGATCCTCGACGCGGGAACCGGCATCCGCGAGCTGGGACGGTCCCTGATGGCCCGCGCCAATGGACACTCCGTCAAGGGCGACATCTTCCTGACCCACGCCCATTGGGACCACATCCAGGGGATCCCCTTCTTCGCCCCGCTCTTCCACCGGGGGAACCACTTCACGATCTGGGGCTCACGCTCGCTCCAGACGAGCATCGACCGCGTCGTCCGCGATCAGATGTCGCCAGTCGTGTTCCCGGTGTCGTTCGAGGAGCTCCAGGCGCAGATCGATTTTCAGGAGCTCGCCGAGGAGAGCCGTGCCGGCTCCGGCTACGTGGTGGCCTCGATGGCCGTGCGGCACCCGGGGGGCGCCCTGGGGTATCGCTTCACCGACGGTAACGGCTCGGGAGGGGGGCTCGTCTATGTGTCGGACAATGAGCTGAACCCCTCGGCGCGATATGATCAGCCGCCGGGCTGGCGCGAGCGGTTCGTGGCCTTCGCGAGACGCGCGGCGGTCCTGGTGCACGACACGATGTACACGGCCGACGAGTATCCGGGATTCGTCGGCTGGGGTCACTCGACGCATGAAGACGCCGTCGAGCTCGCGCTCGAGGCAGAGGTGGAGCGTCTCGTGCTCTTTCACCATCACCCGGAGCGAACGGACGATGCGGTGGATCGTTGCGTGGCGAGCTGCCGCGCGCTCGTCGCAGAACGAGGCGGACGGCTCGAGGTGCTGGCCGCGGCGGAAGGCATGACGTTGACGGTGTGACCCAGGACCCGCCCGAACGGGCGGTGAGCGATACATAGAGCAGGTCATCGCAGGAGTCTCGGAGGAGAGACCATGAACCGCTTCACCCGCTTCATCACGACGGCCGTCGCCGTCGCCGGAATTGTCGTCCCGGCGGCCTCGGCGCTCGCGCAGAAGGACGGCAAGCCCACCGTCGCGATCATGTTCTTCAACAACAACGCGTACGGCGCCGGTGCGCGCGACTACGACGGCTTGAGCAAGGGGATCGCCGACTTTCTCATCACGGAGATGGCGGCCAACCCGGGCATTCGTGTCGTGGAGCGCGATCAGGTGCAGAAGCTGATCGACGAGCAGAAGCTCGTGACCAACGGGATCGTGGACCGCGAGTCCGCGGTGCGTGTGGGCAAGCTGCTCGGCGCCCAGCACATGATCTTCGGTGGCTTCATGGCCGATCCGAAGGGCAACGTGCGCATCGACGCGCGTGCGGTGGACGTGGGCACCAGCGCGATCGAGTACACGGAGCGCGTGCAGGACAAGGCGGACAACATCATGACTCTCATCGGCGCTCTTGCGGCGAAGATGAACAAGGGGATGCTGCTTCCGGCCATGCCCGCGCGTACCGGCGACGTGGGCGCACCGGTCGCCGCACCCGCGGGCGCGCAGCTCGCCGGCGCGCCGGCCACGCCGACGAAGCTGCCGATGCGCTATGCGGTGATGTACGGGAAGGCGCTGGACCTCGCGGACCGCGGAGACAAGACGCACGCCGTGGAGCTGTTCAGCGCGGTACTGAAGGAGTTCCCGGACTTCACACCGGCGCAGTCGGCGAAGTCCAAGCTCGCGCCGGGAACGTAGCGCACACGTCGATTGTGATCTGACCCGCCGCCGTCCGTACCTGGACGCCGGCGGGTTCGTCGTCTCGCAGCTCTCGTTATCCGTCCATGAAGCCTCTGCTCCTCACCGCACTCGGCCGCACGATCTCCACGGCGCCCCTCGGGCGCCGGGGTGACGACGTGGAAGTGCGTCGCATTCCGGCGCTCCCCACGAAGAGTGCGATCGACGCCGATCGTCCGACGGTGATCGCGCTGGATCGCGCCCTGCTCGCGAGCGCGGGTGACGACGCGGAGCGTCTGCGTGATCTCGCGAGCGTCGCGGCGTTGGTGGCGATCGGAGAGCCGGGCGAGCAGGAGCCGCCCGACGATTTTCCGCACGACCTCATCACCAGCTTCGTGGCCGGCGACGCGGCCGTCGGTACGGTGATCGCGAGCCTGCGCGGCGCGTTTCGCCACGCCGCCGCGCTGGTCGCAGCGCGGCGCGCACAGACCGAGGCGGCGGAGCGCGGGCGCGAGCTGGCGGAGCTCACGGCCATCGGCGTGGCGCTCACCACCGAACGCGACCTCAATGCGCTGCTCGAGCTGATCCTCACGCAGGCGCGCCGCGTCACCGGGAGCGACGCCGGCTCGCTGTACCTCGTGGAGCGCGATGACGTGGGCGCGCCGACGCACCTGCGGTTCGCCATGGCGCAGAACCACACGCTGCCTGGCATCCCGTTCTCCACCTTCACGGTGCCGATCGATCACACGAGCCTCGCCGGCTATGTCGCCGCCACGGGCGAGCCGCTCGTGATCGGCGACGTCTATCTGCTGCCGGACGACGTCAGCTATCGGCAGAACCGCAGCTTCGACGACGCCTTCGGCTACCGCACCAAGTCGATGCTCGTGCTGCCGATGAAGTCGCACCGTGACGAGATCGTGGGCGTGCTGCAGCTCATCAACCGCAAGCGCGTGCCCGACATGCGGCTGATGTCGGACGAGGTGGTGGACCGCGAGGTGCACACGTACGACCAGCGCTGCGTCGAGGTCACGACCGCGCTCGCGTCGCAGGCGGCCGTCGCGATCGAGAATGGTCGCCTGTACGAGGACATCGAGCGGCTGTTCGAGGGCTTCGTCACCGCGGCCGTCACCGCGATCGAGTCGCGCGACCCGACCACCTCCGGTCACTCCGGACGCGTGGCGACGCTCACCGTCGGCCTCGCCGAGGTGGTGGACCGCGGCAACGACGGCCCCTACCGCCACGTGAGCTTCACCCGCGCACAGCTCCGCGAGCTGCGCTACGCCGGCCTGCTGCACGACTTCGGCAAGGTCGGCGTGCGCGAGCAGGTGCTGGTGAAGGAGAAGAAGCTCTACCCGCAGGATCTCGACCTCATTCGCCACCGCTTTGCGTACCTGCTCCAGCGCGCCGATCTCGAGTTCGAGCGTACGCGCGCCGACTTCGTGGTGGCGCGCGGCCAGGATGGCTACGACGCGATGGTCCGGCGGCTGGACGCCGAGCGTCGCATCCGGCGCGATGAGCTCAACTGCTTCCTGGAGGCGATCGTGCGCGCCAACGAGCCGACCGTGCTCCCGGAGGGCAGCTTCGACGCGCTGCAACAGATCCGCGATCGCACCTTCGTCGACTTCGAGGGGCGCGTGCGGCCACTCCTCGAGGATCACGAGCTCCAGTATCTGATGATCCGCAAGGGCAACCTCGACGACGCGGAGCGCCGCGAGATCGAGTCGCACGTGACGCACACCTACCGCTTTCTCGAGCAGATTCCGTGGACGCGCGAGCTGCGCGCCATTCCCCAGATCGCGTATGGGCACCACGAGAAGCTCAACGGGCAGGGGTATCCGAACGCGCTCGACGGCTCGGCCATCCCGGTGCAGACGCGGATCATGACCATCGCCGACATCTACGACGCGCTCACGGCCACCGATCGCCCCTACAAGCGAGCCGTGTCGACCGAGCAGGCGCTCGACATCCTGCACATGGAAGCGAAGGAGGGGATGCTCGACGGCGTGCTGCTCGAGGCCTTCGTGCAGGCGCGCGTGTTCGAGCAGGTCAAGCCGGGCATCGCTGGCGACTGAGCCAACGGCCTAGCGTTGGCCCGGTGTGCCGTAGCCTCCGCCGCCGGGCGTCTCGATCGTCACGACGTCGCCGGGCGCCAGCGTGGCACGGCACTTCGCGGGAAGCGGCTCGCCATTCAGCAGGTTCCGCCCGACCGCGCCCGGTTCGCCCCCGTGCACGCCACGTGGGGCATGCCGGCGCCGCTCGGTGAGCAGCGTGACGGTGCACGGCGCGGTCGCACGGTAAGCCCGCACCACGCCCTCTCCGCCGGCGTGCGCCCCCTTCCCTCCCGATCCGGTCCGTAACGCATATCGATCCACTCGCAACGGGGTCGAGCGCTCGAGCGACTCAACAGGGGTGTTCAGCGTGTTGCTCATCCCGACGTGCACGCCGGATGGACCGGGCCCACGCGCGCTCGCGCCCTGGCCGCCACCGAGCGTCTCGTAGAAGGTCCATCCCGCGCCGCCGAAGGTGACGTTGTTCATCGTGCCCGGCCCCTGCGCCGCCACCTCGACGCCCGCGTCGCCGAGCGCGGCGAGAATCGTATCCGCCACGCGCTGCGACATCTCCACGTTGCCCGCGGCCACGGCGGCGGGCCATGCGGC
>JBJMNM010000650.1:0-5588 GCA_045804305.1 Gemmatimonadaceae bacterium
AGCTTCGTCAAGCTGCGCGAGGCGCGGGCCAGCATCTCGCTGCCGCTGCACAGTCTTGGTGCGTTCAGCGCGCAGCGCCTCCGCGTGTCGTTGATCGGGCGGAACCTGGCCTTGTGGACGGACGCGCCCAACATCGATCCCGAGACGATTCTCAGCAACGCGCGCGTCGTGCGCGGTACGGAGATGGGCCAGCTCCCGACGACGCGCAGCGTGGGCGTGCAGATCACACTGACGCCCTGACCGCGGGATGACGTGGATCGTCAATCGACGCATCCACGCGGCACCTAGTGCGGAGCCCTCTCCACAGAAGTGCAGGATGATCGCGACACCGCGCGCCCTTCGCCCCGGATCGCGCGCGGAACTGCCCTGCTAAATCGTTACATTTCAGCAGTTTGACGTCCACTTCGCCAACCACGGCGCCGGGAATGGAAGATGCCCCGCGTTTACGACGACTCACCCGATGACTCCCCTCCCGATGACCGCCCCAGCTCTCTCCAGCGGCTATAAGCACACGCGCGACGACCTGCTCGCCCACCCGCGCGTCTGGCTCGTCACCGGAGCCGCCGGCTTCATCGGCTCCAATCTGGTGGAAGAGCTGCTCGGTCTCGGGCAGACCGTGGTAGGGCTCGACAACTTCTCCACCGGTCACGAGTCCAACCTCGATGAGGCGGTCGGTGTGAACGCGGGCTCGGCGGGGAGCTTTCGCTTCGTGCCGGGTGACATTCGCGATCTCGAAACCTGCCGCGCCGCGTGCGAAGGCGTGGACTATGTGCTGCATCAGGCGGCGCTCGCGTCGGTGCCGCGATCGATCGCCGACCCGGTCGCGAGCACGCAGGTCAACGTCACGGGATTCCTCAACATCCTCATGGGCGCGCGCGACGCGAAGGTGAAGCGCGTCGTGTATGCGTCGTCGAGCTCGGTTTACGGCGACGCCACCACGATCCCGCAAGTCGAGGACAAGACGGGCCGCGTGCTCTCCCCGTACGCGGCGACGAAGGCGACGAACGAGCTGTATGCGTCGGTATTCCAGCGCACGTACGGGCTCGAGGCGATCGGCCTGCGATACTTCAACGTGTTCGGACGCCGCCAGGATCCCAATGGCGCGTACGCCGCCGTGTTGCCGCGATGGGTCGCGAGGCTGCTGAGCGACGAGCAGTGCGAGATCCACGGCGACGGCGAGACGAGCCGCGATTTCTGCTACGTGGCGAACGCGGTGCAGGCGAACATTCTCGCCGCAACCGTGGCGAATGCAGAGGCGACGGGCGGTGCGTACAACGTGGCGTGCGGGGAGGAGACGTCGCTGAACGATCTGTTCCGTATGATCACGCGGGGGCTCGCGCGATTTCATCCGGCGGCGGCGTCCGCAAAGGCGACGCACACACCGCCGCGGCAGGGCGACATTCGCCGTTCGCTGGCCGACATCGGCAAAGCCCGCCGTCTGCTCGGGTACGAGCCGACGCATCGGGCCGCGGCCGGTCTGGAGGAAGCACTCGGATGGTATGCAGCTCGCGCCGCCGCCGCGGAAGCGCCGGTAGTGAGGTAGTGAACGGATAGGCCACACGACGCTTCTGGTCCCTCTCCCTGGGTACTACAATGGCTGACCTCCAACGACGGCCGCGTCTCGTCCTCATCGCCAGTCAGGCGGAATGGGTGGGACGCTCCGTCGAGAGCGTGCTGGAGCTGAATGGCTATACGGTCCTTCGCGTGGAGGGCGGCCGTCGTGCGCTCGACGTCGCGCGTCGCACCAATCCCGATGCGCTGATCCTCGATCTGTCCCTTTCCGAAATGGGGGGAATCGACGTCTGTCGCGCGCTGACGAGCGACCCGCTGTTCGATCCGTCCACGGCGATCTTCATCACCGCGCCGGCGCCGGTCTCGAACCGCGTGCGTGCGGAGGCGTTCGAGTCGGGCGCGTGGGACTTCTGCACGCATCCGCTGGACGTGGAGACGATGCTCCTCAAGCTGAGCACCTTCGTTCGCGCGCGTCACCGCCTCGAGGATCTGCAAGCCGCGTCGTTGATCGATCCGCTCACCGGTCTGTATAGCACGACGGGGTTGCACCACCTGGCGGAGCAGCTGTGCGCGCGAGCGGCGCGCCAGCACGAGCCGTTCGCGTGTCTGGCTGTCACGGCGGAGGGAAGCTCCGAGGGTGGCCTCGGCATGCCCGCGAGCGCGGCGATCAACTATCTCGCCGACATCTGCCGTGCACAGAGTCGCAAATCGGACGTCGTGGGCTACGTGGGCGAGAGCCGGTTCGCGATCCTCGCGCCGGAAACGAATGGTGCGGGCGCACGGCAGTTCGTCGGCCGACTGCAGCGCGCCGTCGAGAGCAGCGGCAGCGTGCGCGTGCTCAAGTCGGGCGGGCCGTTGCGCGCCGGGTTCTATGCCGTGAGCGACTTTGGCGCAGCACGGGTCGAGCCGGCCGAGGTGGTCCGTCGCGCCGAGGCCGCCCTCCAGTTCACGCAGACCGCGGCTTTTTCCGATGCAGCGCTCAGCTTTGACGAGTTGCCTGCCCCCTAAGTCGTTGCACCAGCGCATCATATGTTGATGCGGCACCACATGGCGTGGCATGGTTCCGCATCCCGACCGCGGCCGGCGTTTCGGCCGCGGTTCGTCGTTTGCAAAGGGACCTCAGGCGGTGTTTCCCTTGACAGGCCGGTCTCGGCACTCAACGTTGGTGACCCAGGTCACTCGCTGTTGTTGTGGGAAAGAGTCCACACCTGTCACAGGATACAGGATCGTATTTCCCCGACGCCGGGTTCCCATGCAGCCAATGCGCAACAGTTTTGGTTCTCCCTCGCCGGCAACGGATGATGCGGTCGCGCGCCTGACGGACTCGGCCGTCTCGTTGCGCCTTCCCACTGGCGAGGCACCGATCTCCGATATCGCCATCGTTCCGAAGGAAGATCGTGCGTCGATCCGGGTGCTGGTGATCGATGACGACCGTACGCTGCGAGAGGGGTGCGCCAGCGTGCTGCAGCTCGAGGGATACAGCGTCACGTGTAGCGGGCGTGGCGACGAGGCGGTGGAGCTGTTCCGTCGGTCGCGCTTCGACATCGTCATGGTCGATCTCTACATGACGCCCCTGCCGGGCATCGACATTCTCAAGGCGGTCCTCGAGGCGCAGCCGGAGACGATCGTCATCATGATGACGGGGAATCCGAGCGTCGCCACCAACATCGAGGCGCTTCGCGCGGGTGCGTGGGACTATCTCGCGAAGCCCTTCTCCGGCACACAGCTCCACCTGCTCTTCGGACGCGCTGCGCATGCGGTGCTCGCTCGGCGCCAGTTCGCCGTAGCGAGCGCCCAGGCGCTGCAGCAGCAGGGCAACAGCGACAAGATGACGCTCCTCGGCCTGTCGCCCACCTTCCGCGCCGCGATCGACCTGGCGCGCAAGGTGGCGGCCACGAACGCCTCCGTGATGCTGGTGGGCGAGAGCGGCACGGGAAAGGAGATGTTCGCGCAGTTCATCCACCGGCACAGCCGTCGGTCCAACGAGAGCCTCGTTCCGCTGAACTGCGCCGCGCTGCCCGAGCATCTGCTCGAGTCGGAGATGTTCGGCCATCGCAAGGGCGCCTTTACCGGCGCCGATCGCGACAAGGTGGGACTGCTCGAGGTGGCGGACGGCGGCACGCTCTTCCTGGACGAGCTCACCGAGATGGCGCTTCCGCTCCAGGCCAAGCTGTTGCGTGTCGTCCAGGACGGCGTGGTGCGCCGCGTGGGCAGCGAGCAGCAGGACGCGCAGGTGGACGTCCGCTTCATCTCCGCCACCAATCGTGATCCGCGACAGGCGATCCTCGCCAAGCAGCTCCGCGAGGATCTGTTCTACCGGTTGAACGTGGTGACCATCACCCTGCCGCCACTGCGCGAGCGGGTTCAGGACATCCCGATCCTCGCGAACCACTTCCTCGCGCACTTCTGGAAGCGGCACCATCCGGGGCGCGAGGCGCTCCCGCGGTTCAACACGGCGGCGATGGAGTTCCTCCAGGGACGGACCTGGCGCGGCAACGTGCGCGAGCTGCAGAACGTGGTGGAGCATCTCGTGGTGCTCTCGCAGCCGGGCGCGGTGATCTCGGCCGAGGATATTCCGGTGCACGCGGACCGCGAGATGTTCTCCGATCAGGCGGCGACCTTCGGCCTGCCGATGCACGAGGCGTATCACGTGGCGAAGGATCAGGTGCTCGCCACGTTCGAGAAGGAGTACGTGACGCGGCTGGTCTCGCGCGCGTCGGGGAACATGTCGCGCGCCGCACGGCTCGCGAGTGTCGACCGTACCACCCTGTACCGCCTGCTCGAGCGCCATGGCTTTCGCCGTGACGCGAACGAGTCCATCACGCCGTAGCGTGTAGGCTCGTGCACTCTCTCGTCACAGCGCCGCCGCGTACGTCCGGGCTCCGGAACGCGTCATGACGATTCATCGCCATCGACCAGCGACTTCGGAGCGGGTGGTGTCGTCTCGCATGCCGGCTGGCGCATCGCACTCCTCCATGGAGGAGTTGCTCCACGTTGCCTTGGACCGGGCGATGCGGGAGCTCTCCACCGGAAATGGCGTCGACGCCGATACCCGGGAGCAGTTGAGCCGCGTGAGCCGGCTCGCGCTGCGCATGTCCATGACCGGGCGGGCGGAGGCGCTGGAGCCGGTGCCCACGCGAGCCGAGCGGGCGCCCATTCCGGTCCACTACTTCGACGCGCTGCGCAACGCCGTCCTGGCGGAGGTGTCGCGAGGGACGGTGGTCGTGGATGCACGCGATCTCGCGACGCTCGTGAGCGCGATCGAGCGGGCGAACACGGAGCACTCGTCGAACGGGCACTACGACTTCACACGGCACCTCGCCAGCCCGGACGCGGTGAATGCCATCGTCGAGATCGCGCACGACATGCGCTCGCCGCTCACCTCGATCCTCTTCCTGGTGGACACGCTGCGCCGCGGGCAGAGCGGCCCGGTGACGCCGGTGCAGGAGCGCCAGCTCGGGCTCATCTACGGTGCGGCCCTGGGGCTCAATACCCTGTCGTGCGACGTGATCGACGCGCTCCGTGGCGGCCAGCGCCTGGTGGACGGCCATCCTGTGCCCTTCTCGCTCAGCGAAGTGATCGTGGGCGTCTGCGATACGGTGCGGCCGATCAGCGAGGAGAAGAACGTGCCCATCCGGTACGTGCTCCCCACGGTGGATGGACGCATCGGGTATCCGGGGATCCTCGCGCGCGTCCTCTTGAACCTCATCACGAACGCGCTGAAGTTCACGCAGGAGGGGACGGTGGAGGTGGGCGCATCGGACCTCACGGACACGAGCGTCCGGTTCTGGGTGGCCGACACCGGCGAGGGCATTCCTCCGCACGTGATGGCCATGTTGTTCGACGGCTTCCGCCCAAGCGCATCGGGGATGCGCTTCTCCAACGCGGGGCTCGGTCTGGCGATCTGCCAGAACTTCCTGGGCGCCATGGGCGCGGCACTCGAAGTCGAGTCGGCCGAGCACCGGGGAACCCGTTTTTCATTCGAGATCAATCTGCCGAGGGCTTGATGACGACCGCAGCTGTTGCACCATCGACCGAGCGCGTGCCGACGGTCTACCACCGGATCGCGCCGTGTC
>JBJMNM010000651.1:0-2219 GCA_045804305.1 Gemmatimonadaceae bacterium
GCTCGAGCGAGCGCACACCGTCCGCAAGCGGCTGGGCGGTGGGATGCGCCAGTCCGGCATCCTGGCGGCGGCGGCGCTGCACGCGCTCGACGCACATCTCGGTCGTCTGAGCGAGGATCACGCGCATGCGCGCGCGCTTGCGGATGCGGTGCAGGGCGCGGGTGGATGTACGGTCGTCCCACCCGACACCAACATCGTGATGATCGACCTTCCGGCTGGGTACACGAGCAGCGAGGTGGTGGCGCGAGCGGCGGAGCGCGGCCTGCGCATCTCGCCCTGGCACGCCTCGCGGGTTCGCGCCGTCACGCATCTGGATGTCAGCGAGGCGGACGTGGCGCGTGCGGCCGAGATCCTGTCGGGCGTGCTGGATGAGCTCGCGGCGCCCGCCGCATCGTGGAGTGGACGCGTTGCCCCGGCTGCGGCGCGCGGGTAGATTTCACGTGTCCCAGGTCCCGAAGGGCGGCAGCCTTCTAACTCCGTCAGGACCCCGAAGGTAGCAGCGGCATGAGGTGTCTGACGTCGCTTCGTCAGGCCTGGGGCACTCAGCGCGAGAGTACAGCTCCCCTGGCGGGAGGGTACCTCGCGCTTCGTGCACGTCCGCACGGCGTTGAGCGCCGCGCCGAATCAGGATCGCGACCGGCACCCTCAGCGCCTGAATACAGAGCGCTGCCGTGCCCGAACGCCGCCCGGCGAACGGTCCCACCGCCGAGGCACGCACGGCTGCTCGAGGCTGACTC
Organism: Gemmatimonadaceae bacterium; assembly: GCA_045804305.1. Taxonomy (GTDB): domain Bacteria; phylum Gemmatimonadota; class Gemmatimonadetes; order Gemmatimonadales; family Gemmatimonadaceae; genus AG11. The sequence goes on from JBJMNM010000651.1 coordinate 738, forward strand.
ACCCGGCCCCTATCAACGCACTAGCTTTCGTCATGGCCCTCGCCCTCGCCCGAAAATATCGTCCCAAGACCTTCGCCGACGTGGCCGTGCAATCCCACGTGGCCGCGACGCTCAGGGGCGCCATCGCGCGGGGGCGGGTGGCGCATGGCTATCTGCTCTGTGGTCCGCGCGGTGTCGGCAAGACCACCCTCGCGCGCGTGCTCGCCATGGCGCTCAACTGCGAGCCGCGGCGCGCGGCCGCTCGACGTCTCGCGGAGCTCGAGCCGGGCGACGGAAAGGGAGCGAGCGCTGTGAGCGCCACGCAACGCGAGCAGCTCGCTCGCGCAGCGAGCGAGCCATGCGGCGAGTGCTCGTCGTGCCAGCGTATCTGGGCGGGCTCCTCGTCGCTCGACGTGGTGGAGATCGATGCCGCCTCGAACCGCGGCGTGGACGACGCGCGCGAGCTGCGGGAGCGCGCGATGTACGCCCCCTCCGGCGACGACCAGTACAAGGTCTACATCGTGGACGAAGCGCACATGCTCACGCGCGAGGCCTGGAACGCGCTCCTCAAGATTCTCGAGGAGCCGCCACCGCGCGTCGTGTTCGTGTTCGCGACCACCGAGCCGCAGAAGATCGCGCAGTCGGCCGCGCCCGTGCTGAGTCGCCTCCAGCGGTTCGACTTCAAGCGCATCGGGCCGGCCGACATCCGCGAGCGGCTCGAGCGCGTGCTGCGCGAGGAGGGCGTCGCGGCCGATCCGGAAGCGCTCGCCATGATCGCGCGCGCCGCCGACGGCTCCATGCGGGATGCGCTGTCGCTCACCGATCAGGTGCTCTCGATGGGCGACGGCGCGGTTGCGCCCGAGATGGTGCGTGACGCGCTCGGGCTCGTGCCGGAAGACGAGTTCCTCGCACTGCTCGATCTCCTGGCGGAGCGTCGCGCCGGCGACGTGTTCGCGTTCGTGGCGCGGCTGGCCGACGCGGGCATCGACTTCGGGCAGTTCCTCACCGGCTTTGCCGACATCGTGCGGGCGCAGCTCGCGGTCGCGCTGGGCGGCATACCGCCGGAGGCGGGCGACCGCCTGCGCGACGCGCTCATCGCGAGACGGGATGCGTTCGCGCCCGGCGATCTGCTTCGCATGCTGTCGGCCGCGACCGAGCTGGAGCCGCGCTTCCGCAAGAGCGGACAGCAGCAGCTGCTCCTCGAGGCGCTGCTCGTGCGCTTCGCGCTGCTCGATCGCACCGTGTCTCTGGAGGCGATGCTGCGCGGTCTCGGAGGGGGCGGTGGGGCGAGCGGCGCCGCGTCCGACGACGAGCCGACCGCGCGGCGTCCCGCCGCCGCGCCCGCGTCGTCGTCACGCCGGGGCGATGCGCCGGCCAGCGTCGGGCGCTCGGTGGTGCGCGACGCCGATCGCGCTCCCGCCTCGGCGCCGCCGGTGCCGACGGTGGCATCAGTGAGTGCCGTGCAGTCGGCCCCACCCCCCGACGTGAGTCGCGTGGCCGAAC
>JBJMNM010000652.1:0-2320 GCA_045804305.1 Gemmatimonadaceae bacterium
AGAGATGTGCCGGAAGCTGAGCACCAACCCGGCAGCGATCATGGGGCTCGCGCCACGCAAAGGCGCCATCCAGATCGGCGGCGACGCCGAGCTCGCCGTCATCCATCCGACCCGCACCCACAGAGTCGATCCGGACACGATGGAGACGAATGCCGACTGGTCGCCCTACGAGGGCTGGGAGCTGGCCGGCTTCTCCCGCACCACGTTGTCTCGCGGCGAGGTGATCGTGGACGACTACGCCGTGGTGGGCAAGGAAGGGCGCGGGCAGTGGCTTCCGCGCAAGACGGCCGGTCTGGCTCGGCCGAGGGCGCGGTGAGCGCGCCCGCGGCGACGCCGGCACCTCCGGCGAGCTATTCGTCGGAGTTCGTCACGACGACCGAGGATCTGTCCCGCAGTCCGCTCTGGAATCCCGACCTCGCGCCGACCTCGGTGAACCGGCGCACCTGGTCCACCTACAACATCGCGGCGCTCTGGATCGGCATGAGCGTCGTCATCACCACTTACACGCTCGCATCCGGGATGATGACGCAGGGGATGACCTGGTGGCAGGCGATGGTCACCATCCTCCTCGGCAACACCATCGTGCTCGTCCCGATGATCCTGAACGCCCACGCCGGGACCAAGTACGGCATCTCCTTCCCGGTGCTGTGCCGCGCCGCGTTTGGCGTGAAAGGCGCGAACGTGCCGGCTGTGCTCCGTGCAGTCGTTGCATGCGGATGGTTCGGCATCCAGACGTGGATCGCGGCGTTGGCGCTCAATACGTTGTTCACGGCGGCGTGGCCGGGATGGACGAGCGTGCCGGGAGGGATCGCCATCGCCTTCGCGCTCTTCTGGCTGCTCCAGGTGGCGATCATCTATCGCGGCATCGAGGGGATCAAGCATCTCGGGAGCGCGGCCGCGCCGGTCCTCATCACCGGCAGCACGATCCTGCTGATCTGGGGAATCCGCCACGGCGGCGGCCTCGCCAACATCCTCTCCGAGTCGACCCGCCTCCAGGGCAACGGCGCGTTCTGGAAGATCTTCCCTCCCGCCCTCACGGCGAGCGTAGGCTACTGGGCCACTCTCAGCCTCAACATCCCCGACTTCACCCGCTACGCGCGCAGCCAGCGGTCCCAGGCCCTCGGTCAGGCGCTCGGTCTTCCGACGACGATGACTGCCTTCGCCTTCATCGGCGTGGCTGTGACGAGCGCGACGATCGTGATCTTCGGAAAGCCGGAGTGGGACCCGGTCGTGCTCGTGACCCGAATCGGCGGCACGGCCGTGATCATCTTCGCCGCGCTCGTCGTTCTCGCCGCGCAGCTCCATACGAACATGGCTGCCAACGTCGTGTCGCCGTCGAACGACTTCTCCAACCTCAACCCCCGCCGCATCAGCTACGTGACCGGGGGACTGATCACGGCGCTGGTCGGCATCCTGATGATGCCGTGGAAGCTCTACTCCGACGCCGGCGCGTACATCTTCACCTGGCTCGTCGGCTACTCGAGCCTCATGGGCGCACTCGGCGGCATCCTCATCGCCGACTACTGGGTGCTCCGGCGCCAGCGACTGTCTCTCGCCGACCTGTTCAAGGTGAACGGTGCCTATTCATACCGCGGAGGGGTGAACCCGGCCGCGATGATCGCGCTGGTGCTGGCGGTGGTGCCCGTCGTGCCGGGATTCATCCACGCCGCGACCACACCCGGGGGCAACGTGGCCAACCCGACCTTCCTCGACCATCTGTACCAGTACGCGTGGTTCGTGACGTTCGGGTTGAGCTTCGTGATCTATCTGGTGTCAATGCGGGGACGGCGAGTCATTGCCTCGTGAGGCGAAGCGCGTGGAACTGCTCCAACATCGATTGGTGCGCCGGCCGCAACAGCAACGGCCTGGAACTGCTCCAACATCCGGACTGCTCCAACATCCAGCGGATCGCTCCGCGGGCACCCAGACCTCCCAATGGCCCTCCAAGCTGCCTGCGGTGGGGAGGCATCGCTCCTTTACTCGTCGAGCTCCATGGAGGGCTGAGCATTCCTTTTTTTCGTTGCAGGGCCGACCTGGGTGCTCCAGGCGGCGCATTGTCGCTGGTCCGGCAGCTCCAACGGACGAATCGTCCCTCCACCAGCGCGTACGAGTAAAGGATGGATGCCCGCGTGGTCGCGATGCCTGGCGGGCCATTGGGAGGAGTGCCGGCGCTCGGAGTGATCCGCGCGGATGGTGGAGCAGTTCAGGTGTTGGAGCAGTTCAAAAGCTGTTGCCCTTGCGCCCGGCGCAGAGATCGATGTTGGAGCAGTGCCTCGCATTTGCCCGTTGCCTCGTTCCTGATCAGGGAGACACTGCATGC
>JBJMNM010000653.1:0-2088 GCA_045804305.1 Gemmatimonadaceae bacterium
CCAGCCCCGCGACCCTCAAAGAGGTGTTGTTTTGGGGTCGGCGGGACGCGACTCTGCGCCGAGTGTTGTTTCCGCGTGGATCCGCGGCTGTTCCGATCCGCGGAGGTCCGCGATAAAGCAGTTCAACGGCGCGATCACGGATCCCCGCGGAACCTGCCGCGGATCTCCGCGGAAACAGCCTGCTCCGAGACTGAGCCCGTCTCCGCGCACCGCCTTCGGCCCCGCGATCCCAAAGGCCCCTCTTTTTCTTGTCGCGGGGGTGGTCTCGTGCGCCCTGGCTGGCTCGAGCGGCAGTCCTCCGCGTCCTCTGCGTCAAGGCCGTTGCAGTTCAAGACGCTGCGTTCCTCAGATCCGTTCTGATCCGAAACTCCCTTCGTCACTGGTGCCGGCCCGAGCGGCAGTTGATCGCACCAGCGATCTTGTCCACATGTCCGACATCCTCAACGATCTCGAAGCCGACATGTCTCTCGACGTCGGCCGTCAATTCGCCGCGCTTACCGCCGGCTACCTCGCCGAGACCCGCACCGGCGACGGCCCCGTCAGCTCCCCGCGCTCGCCCGCCGAGCTGGCCGCGCGGTTCGACGAGCCGCTGCCTCTCGAGGGTCGGCCGATGGCCGACGTCATCGCGCGGCTGCGCGACGAGGTGATCCCCGACTGCAACCGGCTCTATCATCCGCGCTACGCGGGACACCAGGTCTCGGCGCCGCTGCCGGCGGCGATCTGGGTGGAGTCGCTGACATCGGCGCTGAATCAGTCGCTGGCCGTTTCGGAGATGTCGCCCACCGGTACCGCGCTCGAGCACCGCGTCGTACGCTGGCTGTGCGAGCTCGTGGGATACGACGCGATGGCGGGCGGAACGTTCACCAGCGGCGGCACCGAGGCGACGCTCACCGGGCTGCTCGCGGCGCGGTCCGCGGCCATCCCCGACGTGTGGACGCAGGGAGTCGGCGCGGAGCCGCCGGTCGTCCTCTGTGGCGAGCACTCGCACTACGCCGTGTCGCGTGCCGTGGGCGAGATGGGGCTCGGGATGCGCAGCCTGATCGCGATCCCATCTCGCCACTGGCGCATGGACACCTCGGCGCTCGCGGCGACGCTCGATCAGCTCGCACGCGACGGCCGGCGCGTGATGGCCGTCGTCGCCACGGCCGGTTCCACCGCGACCGGCTCGTTCGACGACCTGGAGACGATCGGCGCGCTGTGCGAGTCGCACGGTGGCATCTGGCTGCACGTCGACGGCGCGCATGGCGCATCGGCGCTGCTGAGCGACCGCCATCGGCATCGGGTGCGTGGGCTCGCGCGTGCGCGGTCGATCGCGTGGGATCCGCACAAGATGATGCTGCTGCCGCTCTCCGCCGGCGTCGTGCTCGTGCGCGACGAGCGCGATCTCGAGAGCGCCTTCTCGCAGCGCGCCCCATATCTCTTTCACGGCCGCGACGGCGAGCGTGTGTGGGACCAGGGCGTACGCAGCCTTCTCTGTTCCCGACGCGCGGACGTGTTCAAGCTGTGGGTGAGCCTCCAGCGCTACGGCGCACGGGGCATCGGCGCGCTGTACGACCGGCTGTGCGACGTCACGGGCGCGATGTACGAGCTGCTGGCGGCGCATCCCCGGTTCGAGGTCCTGCACGCGCCGGAGTGCAACATCCTCTGCTTCCGCTGGATCGGCGACGGCTCGATGAGCGATGATATACTCGATGTCGTCAATCGCGAGCTGCGCGAGCGATACAATCGCTCGGGAGCAGGGTGGATTACCGCCACGAATCTCGGTGGTCGACGCGTGCTGCGCGTGACCGTGATGAACCCGCGCACGACCGTCGACGATGTGGCCGAGATCGTCGCTGGGCTGGAGCGCGTCGGCTCCGAGTTGGCTTTGCCGGGCTGAGTCGCGCCCGCTGCGGGCGCGGGCACTCGCTCTGTCGGGCGTGCGCGTACACGCTGCGAGCCGTACGGGACGAATTAGAACGCCGTGCCTGTCGTTGCTTGGCTTCTCCCTGGCTGTTCCTCAAGCCCCATTGCGGCGTTGTCGTTCAACGCGTTGACGGACAACGCCGCAGTGGGCATTGAGGAGAAGCCAAGCAAGGGCAGCAAGGA
>JBJMNM010000654.1:0-10290 GCA_045804305.1 Gemmatimonadaceae bacterium
GCACGACAACAATCGCGATGGCATGGTGCTGTCGCAGACGTTGACGCAGAACGTGATGGGCGGCTTCCTGCGCTGGCATCCCACGGTCATGCACGACCTGCACGAGTCCGTGGCGTTCCTGCACACGAGCACCGGCACGGGGCCCTACAACGACGAGTTCGACCCGATCGTGATCGACGAGTGGCACACGCTCGCCTACCAGGAGATCACCGAGCTCACGAAGCGTGGGCTGCCCGGCGTGTGGACGCACGGGTTCTACGATGGCTGGGCGCCGAACTACATGCTGGCGATCGCCAACCTCCACAACTCGATCGGCCGGTTCTACGAGACGTACACCTCCATGAACGCCGACTGCCACACGACCAACTTCACCCCTGCGCAGGCCGAGCGGAAATGGGATCGACCCAGCCCGCCGGTCAGTGGCGTGAAGTGGTGCATTCGCAGCAACATCAACTACCAGGAGTCCGGCGTCCTCACGGCCCTCAAGTACGTCGCCGATCACGCCACCACCTTCCTCGACAACTTCGCGCTCAAGGCCGAGCGGCAGGTAGCGAAGGGTCGCACGGCGGCGCCGTACGCGTTCGTCATTCCGCGCGGCCAGCGCCGCGCCGCCGAAGCCGCCGACCTGGTGAACCTGCTGCGTCAGCACGCGACCGAGATCCATGTAGCGTCGGCGGACGTGACGCTCAAGGGTGGGGATGCGAAGGCGGCGCCGGTGGTCGTGAAGGCGGGCGACTGGATCGTGCGCATGGATCAGCCATACACGCAGACGGCGCGCACGCTGCTCGCCATCCAGAAGTTCAAGCCTGATGATCCGTCGCCGTACGACGACACCGGCTGGACGCTGGACGAGCTGCGCCACGTGCAGACGCTCAAGATCGCCGACCGCGCCGTACTCGATGCGCCGATGACCGCGCTCGCGAGTGATGCGTCGGTGCGCGGCACCATGACCGGCGCCGGTGGCGTGCTCCTCGTGCCGCATCTCGGCGACTGGCGCTCCGCGGTGCTGCCGTGGAGGACGGGGCGCGCGCGTGTCTCGGTGGCCGACACCGCATTCACGGCTGGGGGCAAGAGCTACGAGCGCGGCACGTTCATCGTGGAGGACGCCGACGCCACGGTGCGCGACGCGGTCGCGGCACTCGGCGCCAATGGAACCTCGGTGGCGAGCGTGCCCGGTGTACGGCATCATGCGGTGACGGCGCCGCGGATCGCGCTCGTGCATTCCTGGATCGAGACGCAGAACGAAGGATGGGTGCGCTACGCGTTCGACCGCATGGGCGTGCCGTTCACGTACATCGCCGACCAGAAGCTCGCATTGCCGGGCACGCTCGATCGGTACGACGTCGTGGTGTTCCCCCACGTGAACGGCCCGTCCACGACGATCGTGAATGGGCGCCCGATGGTGGGGCCGGCAATCCCCTGGAAGCGCACGACGCTCACGCCGCATCTCGGCAAGTGGGACGAGACCGACGACACCAGACCCGGCATGGGCCTCATCGGCCTGGCCGCGCTGCGCCGCTTCGTGGAGCGCGGCGGTCTCCTGGTAGTGGAGGGCAACAGCTCGCGCGTGCCGATCGACTTCGGCCTCGTGCCCACGGTGACCGTGGCGCCGCAGCAGAAGCTGCTCGCGCGCGGAGGGATCTATCGTGCACAGCTCATGCGGCCCGAGAGTCCGATCGCGTACGGCTACGAGCGCACCACGTTCCCCATGTACTTCAACCAGGCGCCATTGCTCACCGTGCAGGCGCCGCCGACGCCGGCACAGCGGCCGGTGGGAGTCGACACCGCCATCACGAACGCCAGCGAGCGGCAGCGGGCGCGCACCATCGTGCGGTGGGTACCCAAAGCGGACGAGCTGCTCGTGTCCGGGCTGCTCGACAACGGTGACGAGATGGCCGGCAAAGGCACGGTCGTCGACGCGCCGCTTGGCAAAGGGCACGTGGTACTGTTCGGCACGCGTCCGATGTGGCGCTGGCAGTCCCAGGGCGCGTTCGCCCTCATGCTCAACGCCATGGCGAACTGGAGCTCGCTCGACGTGAACGAGCGGGCCACGCCCGCCGCGGCCGCGACCACTACCACGGCAGCGGGCGACCGCTGACGCTATATTCCGCGAACGCCACCAACCCGCATGCCGTCATGACGATCTCGATCGAATACTGCACGCTTTGAAACTACGAGCCCCGGGCCACCAGTTTGGCGGCCGAGCTCACGAAGAACTTTCCGGGCGCCGACATCGAGCTGAAGCCGAGCAGCGGCGGTCGGTTCGAGGTTCTCAAGGACGGCGTTCCGGTGTTCGAGAAGTCCAAGCTCCGCCGACACGCGCAACCAGGCGAGATCGTTCGCCTGCTGCGCGAGCACAGCTGAGCTCCCTCAGGCGGTGACGCCACCCGGGCCGGCGCGTCATCAAGGCGCGCCGGCCCGTCGTGCGTCGCTCTTCACGCTCCCCGATTCTCGGCTTCAGAAGAAATGCGTATCGCAATCTCCACTGGCGGCGGCGACGCCCCAGGTCTCAACGCGGTCATTCGGGCCGCCGTACTGTCCGCGATCAACCGGGGTTGGGAAGTCCTGGGAGTGAAGCGAGGGTTCGCCGGACTCCTGGGCGAGGACGAAGTGATCTCGCTCACCAGGGACTCCGTACGTGGCATCGCGCACCTTGGCGGCACCATCCTGCGCACGACCAACCGTGGCAATCCGTTCTGCTATCCGCGGCTCCAGCCGGACGGGAGCTATCTCGAGGTCGACCGCTCCGACGAGCTGATGGAGAACGCGCGCCAGCTCGGCATTGACGCCGTGATCTCGATCGGCGGCGACGGCTCGCTCGACATCGCGAACAAGCTCTGCGCGAAGGGCATGCGGATCGTCGGCGTTCCCAAGACGATCGACAACGACGTCAGCGGCACGGTGACGACGTTCGGCTTCGATACGGCCGTGAACACGGCACTCGAGGCGATCGACAAGCTGCACACCACGGCCGAGAGCCATGATCGCGTCATGATCATGGAGGTGATGGGACGCGACGCCGGGTTCATCGCGCTGCACTCCGGCGTGGCGGGCAGTGCCGACGTCATCCTCATCCCGGAGATTCCGTACGACATCAACAAGGTCTGCGACAAGATTCGCTCCCGCGATGCGGCCGGTCGTCATTTCTCCATCGTGGTCGTGGCGGAGGGCGCCTTCCCGCGCGGCGGAACGGTGCACACGATGGGGGCGTCCATGCCGGGCGAAGCGAAGCGCATTGGCGGAGTCGCCGATTCGATCGCGCGCGAGATCCAGAAGATCACGGGCAAGGAAACGCGCTCGCTCGTGCTCGGGCATCTTCAGCGCGGCGGCATGCCGACCGGGTACGATCGTCTTCTGGCGACGCGGTTCGGCGCCGCCGCCGTGCGTGCGATCGCGGACGAGAAGTGGGGGCACATGGTCGCGCTGCAGACACCGCGCATCGTGACGGTGCCCATCACCGAAGTCTTGAAGGAGCAAAAACGCGTGGATCCCACGCACGACGTGGTGCAGACCGCCCGGGCGACGGGGATCAGCTTCGGGGATTGAGGGGTACCAAGCCGGAGCCGATCACAGCCGGCTCCCCGGCTCATGGGACGGTGTGCTCGAGGCGGGATTCCAGGGCATGGGACGCGGTGTCTCTCCAGAGAGACATCCAACGGGAGCAAGCCGGCTGGGTCCGCTGGCCTAAAGCCTTCGGAAAGATATACTTAGCACGGGCATGAAATGCCGTTCATCGTGGCATCGGCCCTGCCTTACCTGGAGGTGGAGCGCGGACGGGCCGCGCTCGACCGGAGACTCTCGATGACGCTGCGCACCTCGTTTCTGACACTCGCCTGCACGGTCGGCCTCGCCGGCGTCGCACATGCCCAGCGGGGCGGCGACGACGTGCCGAAGGCATACCGGCCGCCGCCGGGCATGTGCCGGATCTGGCTCGACAAGGTGCCACCCAAGCAGCAGCCCGCACCCACGGATTGTCCGACGGCCGTGCGCAATCGCCCGCCCAATAGTAGAGTGCTCTTCGGTGACGACTACGTGGAACGCCCCGCGAAGGATGACAAGAAGGAGATCCCCTTCCTCAAGAAGTTCGGGAACGACAAGAAGCCGTAGGGGCCAAGCACGATTCTCGCTTGCGCGCGCTGCATGCGCGACGTAAGAGACCAGTACCTGCCCCCCGACCACGCCGCATTCGTCGGGGCCGAGCCGCCGACCGGCCGCGTGATCGTGATCGCCCCGACTCGCGCGGCCTGCGAGACGATCGAGCTGGCGGTCGGACTTCACATCGAGACGTACCTCGAGCGCAACTTCGGCCCGCGCGTGCGCGAGCTCGCCCGCTCGCGCCGCGGCTTCGGCATCGTGGCCGGCACCGGCTCGGGAAAGACGCTCGCCATCCGACCGATCGCCGAAGAACTGCTCGGCACCACCGATCTCAAGGTCGGCGTGATCAACCGCGAGCGTGAAGCGACGCCTGACACGCCGAACTGGAACATCGTCATCGTCACCACCGGCATCGCGCGCCGCTGGTTCCAGGATGGCGACATCCTGCCGCAGGACACGCTGATCGTCGACGAGATCCACCAGACGTCGGCCGAGCTGGAGCTCTGCCTCGCCCTCGGCAAGCGCGTGGGCTGCCGGTTCATCTGGCTGTCCGCGACCGTGGACCCGACGTTCTACCGCAAGTACCTCGAGAGCGCCGACGTGCTCGAGGTCTACGCGTTCGATCCGGCGAAGGCGGCGAAGGTCGACGTCGTGAGCAAGGACGTGGGCGAGTTCCTCGACGACAAGTTCCTCCAGCGCATCTACAAGGAGAAGCGGGGCGTCGCGATCTTCGTCCCCACGCGCAAGGGCGTGGAGCAGGCGGCGGAGAACGTCCGGGTCCGGGCGCCGCGCATCAACACGGCGCACTACCACGGCGGAGAGCCGATCCGTGTGCTGCGCCCATTTCTCGAAGGTGAAGAGAGCAAGCCGTACTTCCTCGCGATGACCGCGGCGGGCCAGAGCGCGCTCAACGTGCAGGGCCTCGACACCGTCATCATCGACGACACGCGCTTCACGTCGATCGTGGAGCGCGGCAAGAACGTGCTCACCAAGCTGCACCTCGGCGCCAACGAGATCCTTCAGATGGCCGGACGCGTGCACGGGCGGGTGGCCGGCGGCCGGGTGTTCATTCTCAGCGACCGGGACATCGATTTCGCGTCGCTCAAGCCGACGGCGCCCGAGTTCCAACTGGCGGGCGACTCGGAGCGCGTCGCGATCACGTGCGCGGATCTGGGCGTGAAGGCCGATGAGCTCGAGCTCCCCGTGCCGCTGGACCGCATCGCCTACCGGCGCGCGGTGGAGTTTCTCGAGGGGCGCGGCATCATCGAGAAGGGGCGACTGACGCGCTACGGGCGCGCCGTGGAGGCGATGCCGGTCGAGCGCGAATGGGCCGAGCTGCTCGTGAACGCGGACGACGCGATGGTGCCGTACCTCGCGGTGATGAGCGGGGTGGAAAGCCTGCACCGGATGACGCGCGAGGAGCGCGACCTGGAAGGACTCATCGTTCCCGGCAGTGACAATCTCACGGCGTATAATGTCTACGCCGAGGCGTACCGTCTGGCCGGCTACGTCGGTGAAGTCTACGGCCTGCCGCGACACCTCTTCCACGAGGAAGAGATCAACGAGTGGGCCGAGCGACGCGGCGTGCTGGTGAAGTCGATCGAGGATGCGGCGCTCGGCCTGGCGAGCGTATACCGTGGGCTCAGCATGCCGCTGCCTGCCGACATGCCGATGGCGCACGAAGGCACGCGCCGGCAGTTCGCGCAGCTCCTCGCCGAGTTCATGCCATTCGATCTCGTGATCGACGAGCAGACCGCGTGGGGTGAGAACGCGCGCGTGAGCAAGACGAGCGTGTGCGGCAGCTGGGGCGCGATCGCCGGCGAGCTACGGTACTTCGCCGACCGCTTCGGCACGCCGCGCGCGTCCATCGAAGGCACCCAGCTCCCGATGGACGTCATTCGGCGCTACGCGACGGCTGACGAGGCAACGCTCGAGTACGACGGTGAGCGGCGCAAGGCGCCGCTCGTGTTGAAGCGCCGCGTGGAGTACTTCGGCTTCGAGCTGGAGCGCGAGATCGAAGCGGTGGAGCAGTTTCCGCCTGGCCGCGAAGCGGAAGCGCGCCAGGTGCTCGCCGACGCGCTGGCGCGCGGCGAGGCTCGGCACTTCGCGGTGAAGAACAACCTCGGCATCATCGACGCGGTGCGCGAGGCGTATCGCCGATCGGGCGGCGCGCTGCCTCGGCTCGGCCAGGCGGAGCTCGCCCGGTTGTATCTCGAGCGCATGGGCAACATCGGGTCGCTCACGGAGTTCAAGCAGGCGGACCTGGATCTCGCCGACGCGCTCGAGAGACTCTCACCCCGTGCCGAGCGCGCGAAGTACGACAAGCTTCCGACGAAGGTCGAGGTGCGCGACCGCGACGTGGAGATCGACTACGACGTGGAGGAGGAGAATGGGCGCCCCGTCGGCGTGGCGCGGCTGCGGCTTCCAGAAAAGGTGGCGCGCTCTCTCACCGATGGCGAAGTGCCGGCGCTGGACCGGCCGGTGCGGTTCGTCGTGCATCGCGGGCAGCGCGGCTCCGTGCGGGCGCGCACGCTCGAGGAGCTTCAGGCGCTGCTCGACGCGCCGTGGACGGACGATGAAGTGGCGCGGTTCAACCGCAAGCGCGACGAACAGCGCGAGGCCAACCGCGACAAGCGCCGCGATCGCGGCCCGCGCGAGCCCAAGCGCGGATTACGCGAGGGACGCGGGGGCAGCGGGAGGCCGGGCAAGCGAGAACGTGAGCGCAACCGAGGTCGCGGGCCGGGCGGCGGCCGCGGACGTTCGCGCTGAGCGTCAGCGCTCCTCTACCGCCGCTTCCGTGGCGCGCTCGAATTGCGCCGCCACGGCCGCCGGCACCTCGACCGCGTACCGCTCCTCGCGCGTGATCGTGAAGCCGCGCGCGAGGTAGTTCGGCAGCGCCTGCGGCGCGTCGAGGGTGCAGGTATTGAGGATCACGCGGGTTCCACCGAGAGCGAACGACTCCTCCACGGCGCGCGTGAGCATCCAGCCGCCCAGTCCACGGCCGATGTACGGCTCGGCGAGCCCGAAGTACATCACTTCCACCGCGCCGTTCGGATGATGCTGCAGCTCGAAGTAGCCTCCGACCTGTCCGTCGACGTGCATCGTCCACACGTGCACGTTGCGGGAGGCGAGGTAGGCATCGAGCTCCTCATCGGTCCACACGAGCCGGTCACGCCAGAGCCAGCGGGAGCCCACGAGCACATAAAGATCGCGATACTCGGGCGCCCCGATGGGGCTTCGGCGATGCAGCGTGACGCCGTGCTGGGGTGCGCGCGTCGGGCGCAGGCTGGCCAGCGTGCGTAACTCCAGGTGGGTCCGTGTGACCGGCACTCGAGTCCAGGCGCTCGATGACATGACGGAAAAATAACGACGGGTCGCCGACGTGCGGTGATGACGGTCACCCGCGCGCCCAACGCGCGCAGCGGCGCGTCAGGCGTGCAGCTTCATTCGGTGCCGTGCGGCCTTCGCCCGATTTCCGCAGGTCGCCATGTCGCACCATCGCCGCCGACCGTTCTTCGTCTCGTCCTGAAACACGCGGGCGCACCGCGGATCGGCGCAGCGTCGCACGCGTGGGAGCTCGCCCAGGATGAGCGCGTCAGCGGCGCTCTCCACGACGGGGATGAGCAGACCGGCGAACGCATCGCCCACGGGCACGAAGGCGCGGGCGAAGCTGCCGTCGGCGCGCAGCTCGACCCGGCGGGTGCCGGCGCTGCGCCCGAGCACGCGATTGATCTCGCTCAGGGCCTCGAGGCGAACGTCCCGCAGGCCGTCACCGCGCTCGGCCAGCCCACGCAGCACGGCTCGCACCCGCCGTGCGTCACCGAGCACGGCCAGCGCACCCGCCGGCTGCTGCATCGCGCGCCGCTGCATCGCGCTGGTGCGCTCCGCGTCGAAGACGTGCGCGGCCTCGAGCCAATGTGTCAGACGCCCGAAGTCGTGCAGCGGATCCGTGGAGCGTGCGCCCGTGTCGGTGTTCACGAAGTCCAGCCAGAGCCGCTCCGCGACGAACGCGAACGGGTGTCGCTCGCGGCGAACGTGATGCGCGATGGGGGTGGAGAGCTCGAGCGGTGGGGTCATTGACCCTAGCATATCCCGTGGTGCGTGAGGCGGCAACCGGCTAGCTTGCGCCGACCTCGGCCGGAGATTCACCGCGCATGTCGTCCTCGTTCGCATCGATCGCTCGCGTCGCCGTGGGGTCCACGAACCCCGTGAAGGTGGGCGCGGCGCGAGCGATGGTGCACCGTCTGGCGCCTGGCGCCGAGGTGGTCGGCGTGGCCGTGCCGAGCGGCGTGCCCGATCAGCCGTGGGGTGACGACGAGACGCTGCGCGGCGCGATCGCGCGGGCGCGCGCCGCGCGCGTGGCGCGCGACGCGGACCTGGGCATCGGCATCGAGGGTGGCGTGGTGGCGGAGGCGGATGGTGGCGTGCGCTCCTGCGCGTGGGCCGCCGTGGTGGGGCGCGACGGCCGCGAGGGCATCGGCGGATCGCTCGCGATGCGATTGCCGGAGCGCGTGGCGCAACTGGTACGCGACGGCGTCGAGCTCGGGCCGGCCATGGATGCGCTGACCGGCCAGCACAATGTGAAGCAAGGCGTCGGCGCGGTGGGCATCCTGACCGCCGGCCTGGTGACCAGACAGCAGGCGTACGAAGTGCTGGTGGCCTATGCGCTCGTGCCGTTCCTCTCGGACGAGACGGCATAGCGCGCCGCGGCCAGCTCCTCGAGCGCGTCCTCGCGATACACGAGCCAGCCGGTGGACTCCTCGGCGAACAACTCGACCTCGGTCCCGATGGGCAGGGTGAGATTCGGGTTGTCGTGCCCCGCCGGAAAATCCATCAACACGGGCACGCCCAGGTCGGCCACGAGATCGAGCACGAAGTCCTCGAACTCATCCTCCTCGGAGCGATCGAGGGAGAGATGGCCGAACACGATGCCCTTCACCTTGCCGAGCAGGCCGGCGGCGCGAAGCTGAACGAGCCGCTCGTCCACGAAGGACATCGGATCGCGCACCTCCTCGAGAAAGAGGATCGCGTCGGTCGTATCGATCTCGTAGGGCGTGCCGATGGTCTGCTGGACCAGCGCGAGGTTGCCGCCCACGAGACGCCCCACCGCGCGGCCCGGCTTCACCGACCGCGCGACGTCGCGGCCGAGTCGTGCCGTAGGCCGCGGGTTGGTGAGCGCCGAGAAGAGCGACGACGTGGTGATGTCGCGCGCGCTGGGAATGAGGTCGTCCACGGTGGGACCATGAAAGGACCGCAACCCGGCCAGCCGCATCAGCCACAGGTGCAGCACCGTGATGTCGGAGTAGCCGACGAACGCCTTGGGATTCGCGCGGAACAGCTCCGGATCGAGATAGGGCAGCATGCGCACGGCGCCATATCCGCCCGTGCCGCTGATGACCGCCTTCACGCTCGGGTCGAGCCACATGCGCATGAAGCTCGCGGCGCGGCGCTCGTCCTCGGCGCGTTGATACTTGCGCGTCGTGGAGAGCTCCGGATCCACCAGCACGCCGTAGCCGGCGCGCTCGAGCGCGCGAACGCCGCGCTGAAGCCAGCCCGCGCGAGGCGAGTAGGACGAAGCCACGACACCGATCGTGTCCCCCTTGTGCAGCGGCGGGGGGCGGAGCAGGGGGGAGGGCTCAGCCACTCGCCGCGGGGACGCCGCTCACTGGTGTGTCGTCGTCGTCGTGGTCGGGCTCACCGTCCTGCTCGAGCGGCGAGGCCGGCGGGGACGCGCGCACGTCACGGAGCAGCGATTCCACCGCGTCCTGCGCGATCAGCGACTCGCCGATGCGCTCCCCGATGTGGCGCGCGGCGTCGAGCGAGGCGGTCACGGACTCCAGCCCCGCGCTTCCCATCTGGAGACGCAGCAGGTCGAGGCGAATGTTCTCGAGGGCGGCCACGGTGGCGGCGAGCCGTTCGCCTGCCCGGGCGCGGGTGGCGCGGATCTCGTCGGCCATCTGCCTGCGCACCTCACTCGTGAGCGCGTCGGTCACGCGATCGAACACGACGAGCTGCCCATCGAGGTCCGCCATCACGTCGCGCAGCTTGCCGGCGTCCGCCTCGAGCTGGCGCACGACGTCGGGCAGCGCCGCGAGCTCGCGACGCGAATCCTTCGGTAGCGCCTGGAACAGCAGGTCCGTCGCTCGGCCGAGCGCGATCTCGGTGAGCATGGGCATGCCGAGCAGCGGTCGCGCC
>JBJMNM010000655.1:0-2855 GCA_045804305.1 Gemmatimonadaceae bacterium
GCAAGGTCAATCAGCCGTTAGGTGAGGACCAGTTCGACACGTTGCTCGCCGACGTGCGCGCCTACCTCGACGCGCGCGACGAGCTGTTCGTGCAGGATCTCTTCTGCGGTGCGGACCCGGCGTACCGCCTCGCGGTGCGCTACGTGTCGCCCAACGCGTGGCACATGGCGTTCGTGCGGAACATGTTCATCCGTCCGGACGCCAGCGAGCTGCCGACGTTCACGCCGAACTTCACGGTGCTGCACGCGCCGGAGTTTCAGGCCGATCCGTCGCGCCACGGCACGCGAACGGGAACCTTCATCGTGCTCAATCTGGCCGAACGGGTGATCCTCATCGGCGGCACACGCTACGCTGGTGAGCTCAAGAAGTCGATGTTCACCGTGATGAACTACTACATGCCCGGGCAGGGCGTGCTCTCCATGCACTGTTCGGCCAACATCGGGCCCCAGGGCGACACCGCCCTTTTCTTCGGGCTCTCGGGCACCGGCAAGACGACGCTGAGCGCCGACCCGACCCGCTCGCTCATCGGCGACGACGAGCACGGGTGGGCACCGTCCGGCACTTTCAACTACGAGGGCGGCTGCTACGCGAAGGTGATCAACCTGTCCGCCGAGGGCGAGCCCGACATCTATCGCACGACGCAGATGTTCGGCACGATCCTCGAGAACGTCGTGCTCGACCCCCTGACGCGCCGGGTCAGGTTCGACGACCAGAGCATCACGGAGAACACCCGCGCGTCCTACCCGCTGCACTACATCCCCAACTTCGTGCCCAGCGGACGCGGCGGACACCCGAAGAACATCATCTTCCTCACGGCGGATGCGTTCGGGGTGCTGCCCCCGATCGCGCGGCTCACGCGCGAGCAGGCGATGTACTACTTCCTCTCGGGCTACACGGCCAAGGTAGCGGGGACGGAGCGAGGCGTCACCGAGCCGCAGGCCACCTTCTCGTCGTGCTTCGGCGCGGTGTTCCTCGTGTGGCACCCCACGAAGTACGCCGACATGCTGGGTCGCCTGATCCAGGAGCACGACGTCCGCGTGTGGCTGGTGAACACCGGGTGGAGTGGGGGCCCATTCAGCGTGGGCAAGCGCATGAAGCTGAGCTACACCCGCGCGATGGTGCACGCCGCCCTGAGCGGCGGGTTGGACGGTATGAAGACGCGAACCGATCCCGTCTTCGGCCTGGCTGTCCCGCAGGCGGTCCCCGGCGTGCCTACCGAGGTGCTGGACGCCCGGAGCACCTGGGCCGATCACGCGGCATACGACGCCCAGGCCAGGAAGCTCGCCGAGATGTTCCGGAAGAACTTCGAGAAGTTCGGCAGCGTGGCGGCGAAGGTTCGTGATGCGGGGCCGCAAGGGTGAATGACCCGTGAGACGGTGAGACGGTGAGACGGTGAGACAGTGACTGAAGAGGGCACACCGCAATCGATCGGTGTGCCCTTCACGGTTTCACCGTCTTACTGTCTCACGGTCTCACGTTCACCTTTGAACATGTCCTTCGAGATCATCCGCGACCCGCTCTGGAACAACATCCGCGTCGATCCGCTGGCGTTGCGGCTGGTGGATATGCGGGCGTTCCAGCGGCTGCGCTACGTGCGGCAGCTCGGTCTCGCCTATCTCGTGTATCCGGGCGCCAGCCACTCGCGGTTCGAGCACGCGCTCGGTGCGTACCACCTGGCCCAGCGCGCGCTCGCGCTGTTCGGCGAGCGCGACCTCGAGCGCGACGTCGGCCTCGAGGCGTGCGTGGTGGCGCGGTGCGCGGCGCTCCTCCACGACATCGGTCACTACCCGTTCTCGCACGCGCTGGAGGAGATCGGCGCGCTGCATCACGAGGAGGTGGCGCGTCCGCTGATCACCACCGGGGAGGTGGCCGACGTGCTGCGCGCCGAGCTGGGCGCCGACGCGCCGGAGCGGATCATGGCGCTCATTCGCGGAACGAGTGCCAGCCCTCTACAGGGCCTGATTTCCGGATCGCTCGATCTGGACAAGATCGAATACCTCAAGCGCGACGCGTTCATGTGCGGCGTCAACTACGGCGACATCGACGTCGACCGGTTGCTCAACTCGCTCACGCTGGTCGCCGATCCCGAACGGGGCACTCCGACGGTCGGCATCTCCGAGAAGGGGCTGTCCGCGCTCGAGTCGCTGCTGTTCGCGAAGTACCAGATGTACCGCAACGTGTATTGGCATCACGCCGTGCGCAGCGCGACAGCCATGTACAAGCGTCTCGTCGACGGCGCGCTGCGCGCCGGCTCGCTCGGCGCCGAAGCGCTCGCCGGCTTCACCGACGAGGGGCTGCTGCACGAGCTCGCGGAGCGGGCGCCGTCCCCACTGCTGGCGTCGCTGCGCGAGCGCCGACTGTACAAGCGCGTGTTCGAGTGCCCGGCCGCCGAGCTGCCGCCCGGCATGGGCGAATGGATCGCCGACGACCGCGCACTCGTCGTCGCCGTCGAGGATCAGCTCGCGCGCGAGCTTGGCCTCGCTGCCGGCGAGCTGCTGCTCGACTACCCGACCAAGACCCAGATGCTGGGCCTCGACATCCTCGTGCTGCGGCGCGACGGCGGCGTCCGCCGCCTGACGGCCGAGGGGTGGGAGGGTGCGATCAACCTGCCCAAGCTGTCGGAGGAGCTCTACGGCAGCGCGAGATGGTTGCGCGTGTTCGCGTGCCGGCGGGTGGAGGTGGCGCGCGAGGCGATCATCGGGCTGGCGATGCTGCCGGCGGGCGAGGTGAGGGCCAGGCTGGCGTCAGGGAGAATGCTGTAGCTGTGAGCAATCAGCTCGGAAGCCAGCGCAGAAAACGCCGCAAGTCACAAGCTGTAGAGCAACAAGCCTTCGCTGATCGCTCTACCGCAGAGC
>JBJMNM010000656.1:0-3186 GCA_045804305.1 Gemmatimonadaceae bacterium
AACTCCGCATGGCCTCTTCACCTTGGTTTTCGCAGATTTCCCGACGGCTGTAAGATCATCCACGACCATACCTCTGCCGCGGAGTAGCAATGGACTAGCAAGATCAGAGTACCCCGCCCCGCTAGACGCCCGTGCGTAAGCGCCAGCATGAATGCGGCGCGTTTGACTTCTGCTCTATCTCTTCCTAAGATGGCGGACGCAACATCCGCCACCTGTCTATGATTGGCCAGACAATCTCCCACTACAGAATCGTCGAGAAGCTTGGTGGCGGGGGTATGGGGATTGTTTTCAAGGCTGAAGATACTCGTCTCGGCCGATTTGTCGCCTTGAAGTTTCTTCCTGAGGACGTCACTGCCGACGAGCACCTTCTTTCGCGTTTTCGTCGCGAAGCTCAGGCTGCTTCCAGTCTCAACCATCCGAACATCTGTACCATCCACGATATCGGAGAGGAGAATGGGCGAGCCTTCATCGTTATGGAGTACCTTGAAGGCCAGACCCTGAAGCATCGCATCGGCAGCCGTCCCCTCGAACTCGATTTCTTGCTGAGCCTCGCAATCGATATCTCGGACGCGTTGGATGCGGCGCATTCCCAGGGCATCGTGCATCGAGATATCAAGCCCGCCAATATCTTTGTAACCAGTCGCGGTCACGCCAAGATTCTCGACTTCGGTTTGGCCCAGGTCGGCCGTGGCAGCCGGGTTTTACTGCCGGCAGTCGGCGATGGAGCCACCGCCGGGGTTAGCGAGGAGCATCTCACCAGCCCGGGTTCGGCGCTGGGCACCGTCGCCTACATGTCGCCGGAGCAGGCGCTCGGGGAGCGCGATGTGGACGGCCGCAGCGACATCTACTCGCTCGGCATCATCGGATATCAGATGCTCGCCGGCGAGCCGCCGTTCAAGGCGGCGAACACGCCGGCAATGCTCGTGAAGCACGTGTCGGAGACGCCCCGCCCACTCCTCTCGCTCCGGCCCGACGCGCCACCGCACCTCGCGAACGCCATCTCGCGTGCGCTCGCCAAGAAACCGGAGGATCGCTGGCACGACGCGAGCGCCTTCCGCGACGCACTGTCCGGTGCGCGCGAGGCGGCACCGTTCGTGGATCGCGCGCCGGCGCCGATGTACCCGCCCGCGTATCCGGCGCCTCGCAGCGCACCGCCGACGTGGGACCTCCCCGACGGCGGCGCGGAACAGGGCCTTCCCCCCATGCCGCCCGTTCCCGCCATGCCGATGTGGGGATCGCGGGAGGAGTGGCGGACCTGGCGCCGCGACCAGAAGAAGTGGGAGGCCGCACGCCATATTCGTGACAAGGCGATGCGCCGGCGCGCGCGCCACAGCGTGGACGACGTCACGCGGCCAGTCGAGGAGCGCGTCACCTCGTTCCACCGGAAGGCCATCGGCGCCGTGGGCACCGTGGCCTCCCTCGCCATCGTGAACGTCTTCACGTCGCCGGATTTCATGTGGTTCCTCATCCCGGGCGCGTTCATGACGCTCGGGGTGCTGTCGAACGGCGCGAAGCTCTGGGCGGATGGGGTGTCCATCGGACGGCTCTTCTCGCGCGGCAACGCCGCGCTCCGCGCGTCGCCGAATGGAGTGCTCGCGTCGCCGCGCAACGCCGCCGATGCGGCGCTCGCGCTTGCGCCGGCGGACGTGCTGGCCGGCCGCTATGGCGATGCGGTGCGCCGCGCGGCGGACGATCGCGCTGCAGTCCAGGAGACGCTCGAACGGCTCGCGCCCGCCGAGCGCGACATGATTCCCGACGTGGGACCCACCGTCGAAGCGTTGGCGCAGCGCGTGGGCTCGCTCGCCCTCACCCTCCACCGTCTGGACGCGGACGTCGGCGGGGCGTCGCTCACGACGCTCGAGCAGCGCATCGCGTCGCTGCGCGCGGAAGCCGGGCCGCAGCCTTCCACGGAACAGGAGCGTCGCATCGCCCTGCTCGATCGCCAGCGCGCCTCGATCGGCGAGCTCACGGAGCGGCGCGAGGTGCTCGCGGCGCAGCTCGAGAGCGCGGGGCTGGCACTGCAGAATCTCCGTCTCGACCTGTTGAAGCTGCGGTCGTCGGGACTGGGAAGCGCGATCACGGATGTCACGAATGCGACGCAGGAGGCACGAGCGCTGTCACGCGACATCGGGCACGCCGTCGATGCGGTGCGCGAGGTGAAGCGGCTGTAGCATCGTGGTAGCCGGCCGAGCCGGCTGCTACTTTTTCTTCATGCGCCTTCGGTTTCTCGTGCCCGCTCTCCTGTGGGCCATTCCGGTCTTCGCCCAGACCGTTCCGCCCCGCGACAGCACGCGCGACTCGCTCACGGCGGCGCCGCGTCCAAAAGTGCTCCGCGGCCTCTACGTGAGCCGGTGGGCGGCGCTCGGCCGCCGCATGAACGAGCTGATCGACGTCGCCAAGCGCACCGAGGTCAACGCGCTGGTGATCGACGTGAAGGATGATCGGGGCTACATCCTCTATCGCTCCTCGGTGCCGCTCGCGCACCGCATCGGTGCGGACACCGTGGTGCCGATGCCGGCTCGGCGCATCCGCGCCATCCTCGATACCATGCGGGCGAACGGGATCTACCCGATTGCCCGGATCGTGGTGGCCAAGGATCCAATTCTCGCCAACGCGAAGCGTGATTGGGCGGTGAAGCGCAAGAGCGATGGCAGGCCGTGGCTCGACCGAAAGGGAAATCCATGGGTCGATCCGCATCAGCGGGCCGTGTGGACGTACGCCGCCGATCTCGCCGAGGAAGCCGTGAAGCTGGGCTTCAGCCAGGTGCAGTTCGACTACGTGCGCTTTCCCGACGATCCGCGCCTGCTGCGCGAGGCGACATTCCCACTCGCGAAAGGTCGCGCGCGCGAGGAAGTGATTCGCGAGCAGCTTGGCTATCTTCGCTCGCGGCTCGTTCCGCTCCGCACGCCGATGGCCATCGACGTGTTCGGTCTCACGACTACTGTCACCACCGACATGACGATCGGCCAGCGCTGGGAGCGGTTCGCCGACCAGGCCGACATCGTGATGCCCATGACGTATCCGTCGCACTACTATCGGGGCGCGTACGACATTCCGTATCCGAACGCCGCGCCGTACGCGGTGATCGATCGTGCGATGAAGGACGGTCTCGCGCGCAACCGCGGCATCGCCAACGCCGCCGAGATCATTCCCTGGTATCAGGACTTCACGCTGGGCGCCCCCCGC
>JBJMNM010000657.1:0-2810 GCA_045804305.1 Gemmatimonadaceae bacterium
CCATCGGCGGGGGATACGGCGTGCACATCGCCGACACCGTTGCCATCCATGCGACCACCGCGCGCATCGCAGCGTCGATGGGGTGATTCCCGTGCGTCCGTCCCAAGGGCAACAGCCTGAACTGCTCCACCATCCAGCGGATCGCTCCCAGTGCCGGCACTCCTCCCAATGGCCCGCCAGGCATCGCGACCACGCGGCATCCATCCTTTACTCTTACGCGCTGCTGGTGGGACGATTTCTTCCTTTGAAGATGCCGGACGGGCGACGATGCGCCGCCTGGAGCACCGAGGCTGGAGGGCCATTGGGAGGCCAGGATGCCCTCGGAGCGATCCGCGCGGATGTTGGAGCGGTTCAAGGCTGTTGCCCTTGGGACGGACGCACGGGAATCACCCCATCGACGCTGCGATGCGCGCGGTGGTCGCATGGATGGCAACGGTGTCGGCGATGTGCACGCCGTATCCCCCGCCGATGGTGATCGCGACGGGGAGCCCGACCTCTCGGCATCGCTCCAGCACGTAGGCATCGCGGCGCGCCAGGCCGTCGAACGAAAGCTTGAGTCGGCCGAGTCGATCGCCCTCGTGCGGGTCGGCGCCGGCGATGAAGAACGCCAGGTCCGGCTGCGCCTCGGCCAGCACGCGTGGCAGCGTCGTCGCGAGCAGGTCGAGATAGACGTCGTCTCCGGCCCCGTCTTCGAGCTCGACGTCGACCGTGCCGGCGACCTTGTGGAACGGATAGTTCCGGCCGCCGTGCATGCTGAACGTGAACACGTCGGCATCGCCGGCGAAGATGGCATGCGTGCCGTTGCCCTGATGCACGTCGAGATCGATCACGACGGCGCGCCGAACATCTCCATCTACCTGAAGGGCGCGGATCGCGATCGCGACGTCGTTGAACACGCAGAACCCCTCGCCATGATCGGCGAATGCGTGGTGTGTCCCGCCGGCGAGGTTCATGCCGATCCCGTGCGCCAATGCGTGCCGTGCCGCCGCGAGCGTGCCGCCCACCGCGCGGCGAGACCGCTCCACGAGCTCCGGCGACCAGGGGAAGCCCAGCCTGCGCACCTCGGCATCGTCCAGAGCACCGCCGACAAAGCGGCGCACGTAGTCCTCGGTATGCACCAACAATAGCGCGGCGTCCGCCGCGCCCTCCGGATCGAGCACCCGCTCGGGCGGCACGATGCCGTCGGCCACAACGCGATCGCGCAGCATGGCGTACTTCGCCACGGGAAAGCGATGGCCGGCCGGCAATGGAAACGTGTAGCGGGCGGACGACCACACGGTGAGCGGCATCAGCGTGCCGCGACGATCACTGGCCGCGCCGGCCCAGCGTGACGCTCGTCGACTGTCGGATGCCGTTCCGCAGGAACACGACTTCCACCTTGTCGCCGGGCTTGTTGGCGTAGAGCGCGTCGGTATAGCTGTAGAGGTCCTTCACCTCGCGTCCACCGAACACGACGATCACATCGCCGGCACGGAGTCCTCCCAGGTCCGCCGGGCTGCCGGCCCGCACGCCGCTGAGACGGAGTCCGGGCACATCGGCCGCCCCCATGTCCGGGATGGAGCCGAGGTACGCACCGGAGCCCTCGCGGCCGCCCATCGTCGGAGCGGGTGCGGCCACGCGCACCGCGGTGAGTCGCTGCGGACGATCGGCGATGGAGCGCACGACACGCTCCGCCAGCGCCACGACGCGCGCCTCTCCAGTCGCGTTGATCTTCTCCACGTCGTCGGTGGCGCGATGATAGTCGTCGTGGAGATCGGTGAAGAAGTGCAGCACGGGAATCCCCTTCGCATAGAACGAGCTGTGGTCGGAGGGCCCGAAGCCGTCGCCCTGCGCGCTGATGCTCAGTCGTGGGGCGACGTTGGCGCTGTCGAGGATGCCGGGCAGCTCGCGCGCGGTGGCCACGCCATACACGATGAGCTTGTCGTTCCGCAGACGGCCCACCATGTCGAAGTTCACCATCGCGGTGATGCTGTCGAGCGTCACCGGCGACGGCGGGTGCTGCACGAGCCATTGCGAGCCGAGGAGCCCGAGCTCCTCGCCGCTGAAGTGCGCCACGACGATCGAGCGCCGCGCCGGCCGCTCGGAGAACATGCGGGCAAGCTCCAGCACGGCCGCGGTGCCGGACGCGTTGTCATCGGCGCCGTTGCGAATCACCTCCTTCGCCTCGGGGTCCATCGCGCCGGAGATGGAGCGTCCCAGGTGGTCGAAGTGGGCGCCGATCACCACGTACTCGCCTCGCAACGCCGGATCTCGGCCCGGGATGAGCGCGACGACGTTCTGCGTCGGCAGGCCGTCGGCATGTCCGGCGTGCGCCATCTCCGCGCTGCGCGCCGCGAAGTGCTGGAGGAAGACGCGGCAGGTGGACGCGCTTCCCGGACTCCGGCACTCGCTGCGCGTCGTGTCGATGACGAGCGGTCGAAGTCCGAGCGCCGACAGACGCCTCGCGAGATACGCCGCGGCGCTGTCGTTTCCCGCGCTGCCGGTGGCGCGCCCCGCGAGACGGTCGTCGGCGAGGTACGCGATGTCGCGATGAATCTGTGCCGCGTCGGGAGAGGCGGCGTGCATCGGCACGGGCTCCGCGGTCCGACAGGCGCCGAGCAACAGCGCGGCGAAAGCGAGAGCGATCGGTGCGAAGGGACGAAGACGCATTGGAGGAGACGGTGAGAGAGACACCGGAATGTAAATCGGCGCGCTACGGGAACGTGAGCATGATGTCGCTCGCGTGCCGGCCTTTGCGGCGGCGCGCCGTGTGCTCGTAGCTTACGAGCATGGATCACGCAGTCACGCTCGCGCGTCACTTCGCCCGCCTC
>JBJMNM010000658.1:0-7113 GCA_045804305.1 Gemmatimonadaceae bacterium
AAACACATACCATACAAACGAACTTCAAATCTTAACCGGACCAGCTCCCGACGTGCAGAGGCCTGCGGGGAAGCTCTTGTGGAGGTGTGAGATCGAGCAGCGACACGAGGGCTTCGACGGTCACCTCCAGCGGCGGCCTGCTCCCGAGGAGCGGAACGGACGCGACGGCCAACGACGCGTCGCCGCAGGTCGCACCGTATTCGGCGGCGGGAATGGCGGCGGCGAGCGTACCAAGGAAGGCGCGGCGGGAGAGCAGGGACATCGTGTCTCGCTCGGGCGTTGGGTAGAGGCGTCGAAGTGCGAACGCCGCAGCATGCATCGAGACGCACGGAGTCGGCAAGAGCCGAGTCGAACGGTCAACGACCACTACAGCCTTGCCGCCGGAGGGCCGTTGCCTTCACTTAGTCGCCGCGGTTCGATCTCTCTCTCCCGCAGGAGCTGACGGACATGCTTTTTCGCCGTTGCCTCGTGTCCATGCGCATTCCCCGACTGACCTGCCGCCGGCTGGTCATCGGAGGTGCACTGGCCGTGACGGCCAATGCGCCCCGGATGGATGCCCAGACAGGTGATACGACGACCGTGGTCGTCCGCGCGGCGACAGTCATCGACGGCACCGGCACCGTACGTCGCAACACCGACATCGTGGTGCGCAATGGCCGCATCGCCGAACTGCGGCCGTCGCGCGGCAAGGCCGACATCGATCTCGGCACCCGGGTGCTCGCACCTGGGCTGATCGACACGCATGTCCACCTCGGCTGGTACATCACCGCGGCTCAGCGGCTGCACCAGCGTAACGACGCGGACGACGAGCGCACCGCCATCCTGAACGCGGCGGGCAATGCGCAGCGCATGTTGCAGGCGGGGTTCACCACCGTCCAGAGTGTCGGCGGAGCAGAGGACAAGCCGGTCCGCGACGCGATCAACCGTGGCGTGCTGGCGGGGCCGCGCATCCTCACGTCGCTCGGCTCGCTCAACGAGAACGCCGGCTCTCCCGACTCGATTCGCGCCATCGTGCGCCGCTTCAGGGCCGACGGCGCCGACGTCATCAAGATCTTCGCGTCGAAGAGCATCCGGGAGGGTGGCGTGCAGACCATGACGCAGGAACAGCTCGACGCAGCGTGCGGCGAAGCCAAGGCGCTCGGCCTCCGCTCGATCGTCCACGCACACGCCGCCTCGGCGGCGAAGGCGGCGGTGCGGGCGGGCTGCACCCAGGTGGACCACGGCGTGCTGGTGGACACCGAGGCGCTCGAGATGATGGCCAAGGCGGGCACCTACTTCGAGCCGCAGTGCGAGCTGGTGTCGCGCAACTACCTCGACCACGAGGACTGGTTCCGCGGGATCGGGAACTACAACGACGAGGGATTCGCCGCGATGGAGCGGGCGCTCGGCTTGCGCAAGGCGCTCGTGGACAAGTACCGCGCGGTGAAGGGGCTCAAGGTCGTCTACGGCACCGACGCCGTGGCCGGCGCGCACGGGCAGAACGCGCGCGACCTCGTCTGCCGAGTGCGCGCGAACCGCGAGTCGGCGGTGGACGCGATCACCTCGGCGACATCGCTGTCCGCGGAGTCGATGGGGCTCGGCGCGTCAATCGGGCGCGTGGCGCCCGGCTATGAGGCGGACCTCGTGGCGTTCGACGGCGATCCACGCAGCGACCCGCAGGCGTTCATGCGTGTCGCCTTCGTGATGAAGGGCGGTGTGGTCCATCGGCAGCCGCCCTCGTTCGCCGGCCCGCCGCTGAGGTTTCCATGATCCGCGGCGGTGTGGGCGCGCTCATGCTCGCCGCGGCCTGCACGCTTCCCGCCGCCGCACAGCGCGTTGATTGGGAAACGCCGAGCGGCAACCCGGGTGCGATGCGCTGGTCGTCGCTGGCGGATGTCGATCGCGCCAACGTCGGCCGGTTGCGGGTGGCGTGGACCTGGAAGACGGGGGAACACGCCATCGCCGCCATCCGCGACACGATGTACCTCTCCACGCCGTACGCCGCGGTCGCCGCGTTGAATGCGCGGACGGGGAAAGAGCTGTGGAGGTATGATCCCGTGGAAGTATACGGCGAGCTCGCTCACTGTGCTGGGCGCGTCGGCCTACGGCGGCACCAGGTGCGTGAACGGCGGAACGTACGCTTGGAGCATCACCCATAGCCCGACGAGCGTCGCCAGCACGAGGCTATGGACGAAGACGTAGCGGAGGATGCGGCCTTCCTGGCCGAACCACCGCGTGGCCGCGCTGGCAACGACGATGCTCTGCATGTCGATCATCTTGCCCATCACGCCGCCCGAGCTGTTCGCCGCGGCCATCAACGTTGGGGAGAGTCCGAGCTGCGTAGCGGTGATCTTCTGGAGGCTGCCGAACAGCACGTTGCTCGACGTATCCGATCCCGTAAGCGCTACGCCGAGCCAGCCGAGCAGGGTGCCGAAGAGCGGATAGAGCACGCCGGTGCGGGCGAAGGCGAGGCCGAGGATCGCGTCGAGCCCGGAGTAGCGCGTGAGATAGCCGAGCGCGAGCATGGCGACGATCGTGAGCAGCGAATGCCGGGCGATGCGCAGCGTGCGCAGGTACACGGCGGCCATGTGGCGCGCGCCGCAGCCCATGGCGAGCCCACCGAGCAACGCGGCGACGAGAATGCTCGTGCCGGTAGCGGAGAGGATGTTGAAGGCGTAGACCGCCGCCTCTGCCTGTGGTGCGGCGACCACGGGCGGCATGCGCTGCACCACACCGTCGAGAAACGGGACGTGAAGCTGCGGCGCGAACAGGCCGTTGAGGAGCGTCTTCACCGGCGCGAGCCCCCAGATGAAGACGAGCGCGCACAGCAGGAGCCAGGGGATCCACGGCTTCAACGTGCGCGGCCGCTGAGGACCGGCCCCGTCATGTGGTGCCGCGCCAGCGCGCACGAACGCCGTGGTGACGAGAATCGATGTCGCGCCGGCTACGACGTCGACGAGATACGGGCCCTGATAGTTCGACAGCAGGAATTGCGGGATGGCGAAGCTCGCGCCGGCGACGAGCAATACCGGCCACGTCTCTCTGATCCCACGCAGCCCATCGTAGGCGCCGATGAGCCAGAAGGGGACGATCAGCGCGAAGAGCGGCACCTGCCGTCCGACCATGCGGCTCAGCGTGAGCGCGTCGATCCCCGTCACGCCCTGCAGTGCGACGATCGGCGTGCCCATGGCGCCGAAGGCGACGGGCGCCGTGTTGGCGATGAGCGACAGCCCGGACGCCTGGAGCGGCGAGAAGCCGAGCCCGATGAGCAGCGCGCCCGTGATGGCCACCGGCGTCCCAAATCCGGCCGCGCCCTCGAAGAACGCGCCGAGCGAGAAGGCGATCACCACGAGCTGCACTCGACGGTCGGCGCTGATGGTGCCGATGCTCGCCTGCATCTGGTCGAACGCACCCTGCTCCTTGGTCAACTGATAGAGGAACAGGATGTTGAGCACGATCCAGCCGATCGGCAGCATGCCGTACGCGGCGCCAGCCGCGCACGCGGCGAATGCCGCGCTCGGCGGCATGCGCAGCACGCCGATCGCGATCAGCAGCGCGGTGGCGAGAGCGATGAGCGCCGCGACGTGCGCCTCGACGCGGCCGGAGGCGATGCAGCCGAGCAGGACGACGATCGGCAGCGCGGCGAGGAGCGTGGAGGCGCCGGCGTTGCCGAGGGGGTCATAGATCTGGGGGAACAGGGTCGGGAGGTGAGGGGTGAAGGCGAGAGAGAGGGATTAGAGAGGGCGGACAATACTAGTCGTTGCCGAAGGCGCTGGCGACAGGGCGCGACAGGCGACAGTCTCTCAGAGCATCCGACAGCCCGCGCACGCTCACACCAGGACGCCGCTCATGCCATCTCGCCTCGCGCTCCGCGCCCTCGCGCTTCTTGCCCCCGCTCGCGCCGGCCTTCGCTCAGCACCAAACGACGAACGACAGCCTGGTGAAGTACTGGATCGCCCCCGAGCAGGCCGACTCCTCGATCCACCGCTTCACCGAGCCCAATTACGTCGTCTTCGATCGGCGAACGAAGTCCTCGGCACCGCTGCTCGTGTTCCTTGCCGGCAGCGGAGGGCGGCCGGCGAACACGACGGAGTTCGCGAACCTCGCCGCACGCCAGGGTTATCGCGTGATCGGGCTGGAGTACACCGATCTTCCCGCCGTGGCGGCGCTCTGCCCGCGCAATCCCGATCCCGACTGCTCGGAGAAGGTACGCCGCAAGCGCATCTACGGCGACGACGTCACGTCGCTGATCGACGACCGGCCGCCGGAGTCAGTGGTGAACCGCCTCTCGACGCTACTCGTCGCGCTCCAGCGGGATCATGCAGCGGAGGCATGGTCCGACTACCTGGAGAACGGCCAGCCGAAGTGGGCGCGCATCGCCGTCTCGGGGTTGTCGCAGGGGGCGGGGATGGCGGCGTACATCGCGCAGACGGCACGCGTCGCCCGCGTCATTCTCTTCTCCAGCCCGTGGGACAGCTATGGCCCGCGCCGCACGCTCGCGCCGTGGGTCGCGCGCGGCACGGGGGAGACCCCTGCCGAGCGATGGTTCGCCGCCTATCACCAGAAGGAGCCCGGCGCCGACGTCATCGCGCGCGCGTACTCGGCGCTCGGCATTCCCTCCGATCAGATACGCGTCTTCACCCTGGAGTCGCTGAGCGCGAAGATCAGCGACCGGTTCAGCGCGCTCGTCGACTCCCTACTGCACTGAGCCATCGGAATGAATCCTGCACCGACGCTGCATTCGTCGCTCATCTCTTCCGCGGGTTGCGCGCCATGATTCGCCAGCCTCGTTCCGACCAGCGCAGCGCACGACGTCGTGCGTTGTTTGCCGTCGCCGTGATCGCGGCATGCGCAACGATGGCGATGCGCGGCAACGATCCAGGGCTCGCCATGAATGTGCCGCGTGAGGCGGCACGTGTGGCGAACGACTCGAGCCTGGCGAGCCTGTGGATGGAGATGCGCAACGTCGATCTCCACATCGACGCGGATCACGCGATGCACGTGTGGTCGCTGCGCGGACAGGTGATCTCCACCGCGCCCGGCACGATCGCGTCGCTCGATGATCCGACGTCGTTCCGCATTCGTGCCACCAACGGCACCGTCGCGCTCGACGGCGACGGGATCAGCGCGTTACTGAATGAGATCGCGTTCAACTATCCGGGCGCGCCGGTCAAGCATCTGCGCGTCCGCATCGAGAATGGCGCCATCATCCAGAAGGGGACGCTGCACAAGGGTGTGGACATTCCCTTCGAGATGACGAGCGTGCCGTTGCTCGAGCCGGACGGCCGCCTGCGCCTGCATCCCGACAAGCTGCGAATCTTCTCCGTCAACGGCCTCGTCCTGATGCACGCGCTCGGCCTGCATCTCGCCAGCATGATGGATGTGAGCAAGGCGCGCGGTGTCACGGTGAAGGGCGACGACCTCTACCTCGAGCCGCTGGCGATCATCCCGCCGCCGGTGGTGGAGGGACGGCTGTCGGCGGTGCGCGTGACCGGCAATCTGTTGGTGCAGGAGTTCGCCCGCACGCCGGACGATACGATCTTCGGAACCGCCGTGCGCGCGGACAGCGGCTCGAAGAACTTCGTCTATTTTCGCGGCAGCCAGTTGAAGTTCGGCAAGCTGACGATGACGGACACCGATCTCCTCATTCACGACGCCGACGAAGCAGATCCATTCGACCTGTACTTCGCGCAGTACAACAAGCAGCTCGTCGCCGGCCACACGAAGAATCTGCCGAACTACGGCCTTCGCACGTGGATGGTGGATTACCGGAAGGTCGGGCGCGAACCTGCTGTCGCCGCACGCTAGTCTGAAAGCGTCACCTTGGGGGTGTAGCTCATCGGATCGGACGAGTGGTCACTCGCACGCAACGCGAGCATCGCGGCTGCCGCCGTCTGGCCGACGGCGACCCCGGCGTTTGTGGTGTAGCCCGCCGGTAGTGTTGCGAGTGCCGAGTGATAGCTTGCGTTGCGTGTCTCCTTCCCTTACGTGATTCGGCGCGACGAGCTCTGCGTGTGCACGACGCCGTGCTCAGCAAGACACGGTCATCGCTCTCGCTGCCGTTGAACCACTCTCATCACTGTCCCTCTCGAGCTCGCCGTTGCGTCGTTGCATCACGAGTGTCGCATGAATCCTCGTCTGGCGCGCCGGCGTGCGTTCCGCAACAATGGTGCGTCGTTCCCGATCCACGTGCATACGATGCTCGTCGCCGTGCGCATACGCGGACCTGGATGTCGGAGGCTTCTGACGGGGAGGACGTATGAGACATCGCATCGCTGCACTCGCTGCCGCCGTTGTTCTCTTGTCACCTGCGTCGTCGACGGCGCAGAGACCAGGTCCCATTCCGAGCCAGTGCTCGGAACTCCAGATTCCGCACGGCGTTCCTTTCTTCTGGGCTGTCATGAACAGCACCTGCGAAGACTTGAGCCAGTTCATCACGCCGAAGGTTCCGGGAAAGACGTGGACGCTCTCCGTCCCTGATCTCGTCATCGCCGGAGTGCACCTCAGCGCGAATGGGACCTTCAACGCCGATCCGTTCATCACCTTCGGCGCCACGACCACGAATCTCAACTCCGCTACCACCACTTACGCGTTCCTGTTCGGCACGCCGATCGTGCCCGGCATGTACAACCATGCGACGAGCAACGGTGGCCTGTCGCTCACCAGTGGAGAGGCCGACAACGCGACCGTTTCGCCGTCCGCCATCTATCCGACGTACGTCTCGGGTTACGGAACCCTCGGCCTGACGCCCACAAATCTCGGCGTCGATCTCGGCACGGCGCCGTGCATCGCAGCGGGAGGCGGGGCCGGCGTCACCACGACGACGACGACGTGCAACTACGGCGCGGCCACGAGCGACTTCGCACCAACCCTCTACGACAACCTCGAGGCGCTTCTGACGTACGACCAGACCGACCTTCGGAGCGTTGCATCGTGGTCGGGGTCGGTCGCGCTGAGCACCGTCAGCACGGTACCGGAGCCGACGTCGCTCACATTGTTCGCGGCGGGGCTCGTGGCCCTGATCGGTGCGGCCGCGCGGCGCCGGGCCAGAGCGCGCGATCACAAGGCGTAGCGGCGGCACGCGGAATCGGATCGCTCGTCCGGCCGATGCCGCATCCATTCGGGCTTCGGCGC
>JBJMNM010000659.1:0-2208 GCA_045804305.1 Gemmatimonadaceae bacterium
CTCAAGGTGCTCAACCCCGACGTGCTCCTCTTTCCGGGCAGTCAGGAGGACGCCCTCCTCGCCCTGCGCGCGATGCGCGCGGCCGGCGTGACCACGCCGCTGATCGGCGGTGACGCGACCTCCGGCCTGGAGGCCAACGCCGCGGAGTTTCCCGGTGTGCGCTACACGGCGTTCTTCCTCGCGCGGCGAGCGACGTCGACCGAAGCGCGGCAGTTCATCGACGCCTACACGAAGGCGTACAAGGAAGAGCCGGATCAACGTGCCGCACTGGCCTACGACGCCGCGATGCTGATCGGGCGGGCCGCCGCCGAAGTGGGACCGAACCGTGCGAAGATTCGCGACTACGTGGAGTCGATCGGCAATGGCCGTCCGCCGATGCCTGGCGTCGCCGGTCCGCTGGCATTCGACGAGAAGCACGACGCGGTGAACAAGCCGGTCGTGATCGCACGGGTCGCGCAATGAAAATGCTCGGCACGATCAAGGCGCGACTCTGGATCGGTTTCGGTATCACCGTTGCGCTGATCCTCGCCGCGGGCACGCTCGCCGGCTACGCGCTGCAGCGGGCGGGGCGACAGAACAACGCGATCCTGTCGGAGATGCGCAACGAGCAGGAGAGCGTGCAGCAGGTGGCGTATCGCCTGCTTCAGGAGGTCGCGGCCGGCATGCGCTACCTGAACACCGGCTCGGCCGCGGACGGCGCGCGCTACACGGCGCTCGCCGAGGAAGCCGATCGAGTCCGACGCGCCGCGGTGAAGCTCGAGGCGCTCTCGAGCGCCGAGCGGCAGAAGCTCGAGGAGCTGGGCACGCTGCAAGGGACAGCCGAGGTGGGAATCGGCGTGGCCCACGCCTATCAGGCGATCGGCAAGCCAAGAGAGGCCGCGGCGGTGCTCGAGAAGAACTCCGCGGCGCTCGATCAGGTGGACCGGATGCTCGAGGGGCTGCGCGCCGAAGGGCAGCGCCGCATGGCCGAGCGCCAGAACGCCGCCGGGCTGACGCTGCGCCGGAACGAATCGCTGCTCGGCACGGTCGTGCTGCTGGCCATGCTGGTGGGCATCATGTCGAGCATCACGACCTCTCGCGCCGTGACGCGCCCGTTGCGCGCGCTCCGGCGCGACATGGACGCGATCGGCCGAGGCGACCTGCGCAAGAGCGACATCCAGGAGCAGGCGCTCGGCGCCAGAGAGTACGAGCAGCTCGCGGCCGCCTTCGACGCGGCGCGCGAACGGCTCCGTGGGCTGCTCTCCGAGATGCAGCGGCAGTCGGACGACGTGGCGGCCGCCGCGGCGGAGCTGGCGGCATCGGCGGGAGGCGCGTCGGAGAGCACGCAGCACGTGGCCACGGCCGTCACCGAGATGGCGCACGGCGCGGGGGCGCAGCTGGACGTGCTGAACGGCGCGGGCAGTGCCGTGGAGCAGCTCGCGGCGTCGGGACGCACGATCGACGAAGCCGTGAAGGAAAGCCAGTCGCGTGGTCGCGAGATTCGCACGTCGGCCACCTCGACGGCGCAGGAGATCGGCAAGGCGGTGGATACGCTGCTCGCCGCGCGCGAGGTGTTCGACCGGAGCGTGAAGGAGATTGCCGCGCTGCGGGAGAGCCTCGGCGTGGTGGACGACTTCGCGACGACGATCTCCGAGATCGCGTCGCAGACGAACCTGCTCGCGCTGAACGCGGCGATCGAAGCGGCGCGCGCCGGCGACGCCGGCCGAGGATTCGCCGTCGTGGCGGAAGAGGTGCGCAAGCTGGCCGAGGAGAGCGGCCGCGCGGCGCAGCAGGTGACGTCGAATGTGGGGCGCATTCGCGAGGGGGTGCTCGCCACCTCGCGCGCGGTGGAGAGCGGCACCACGCAGATGCGCGACGTGACGAAGGTGGCGGATGCGGCGCGCCAGGCGCTCGCGCAGATCCAGTCCGCGGTGGAGCGAGTCGAGGATGCCTCGACGCGGGTATCGGAGGCGGTGACGGGCAACGCGGCGGCGATCGCGTCGGTGGAGGAAGCCATCGCGAAGGCGGGCGACACCGCGCAGAGTCATGCCGCGTCTGCCGAGGAGGTCGCCGCGGCCACGGAGGAGACGTCGGCCTCAGTGGAAGAGCTCGAGGCCACCTCGCACATGCTCAACGACTCGGCGCGCCGCGTGCGCGAGCGGGTGCAGGAATTTCAGGTGGAGTAGCGTTCCGCATTCATGCGCCGGTCGAAACAGCAAAAGCGTGGGA
>JBJMNM010000660.1:0-4413 GCA_045804305.1 Gemmatimonadaceae bacterium
ATGATCCAGCTCTTTCCCCGGTAGTCGGCGGGTCCGCGCGCGGTGTTGTACGGCACGATGGGCCGGCGCTGAAGGCCGCGCGCATACCAGTCCGTGTTGAGCAGCGAGGTGACGGCCACCGTGACGTCGGGACGGATGCCTTCCACCTCCTGCGCATACCAGAGCGGGAAAGTGTCGTTGTCGCCGAGTGTGATGAGAATGCCATACGGCTCGACGGAGTTGAGGAGATCGTGGGCCCATTCGCGCGTCGCCGTCTCGCCTGCCCGCGAGGCCTGTCGCCAGTTGCCGATCATGGGGAACACGCCGAGCAGGAGCACGGGTGCCGTCGTCGCCCAGCGCAGCATGCCGGGGCGAATCCGCTCGGCGAGGGCGCGCCACAGCGCGGCGAGGCCGAGCGCGGCCCACACGCTCCACGCGGAGTAGCTCCACAGGTAGAAGTAGTCGCGATCGCGCACCTCGCGCGGCACGTCGGTCAGCTCCGGCGCCTGCGATGCGCCGTACTTGAAGTTCATGTAGTACACGAGGGCGAGCGTGACCGTGAGGATGAGCGGCCCGAAGAACCAGAACGACGCGCGGTCGCGGCGCCAGTGCACCACGCCGCCCGCGATGCCCAGTCCGACGAAGATCATCGCCAGTGCGAGCTGCATGAACGGCTGATCGCCGTGCGCGTCGCGCAGCCACTGCCACTTGAAGTAGAGCCACCACATTCCGACCTGCGCCGAGAATGGTGCCTGTCGCTCTCCGAGATTCGGCTTGCCGTACTGGTCGCGATTGACGTTCGCCATCAATCGCTCCACGGTGGTGGAGGAGAAGGTGCAGCGGAGGCCGATCGTGGTGGTGCAGCCGGTCGGCTCTCCCTCGTTGAGGACGGGGTGATGCGCGGCGCGAATGGGCTCCAGCGCGAATGGCGTGAGGCCGAGCATCAGCGCCGCTACGCATGCTGTCACAAGCTTCCAACGGATCAGCGTACGCGGGCGTCTCGCCAGCACGGCCACGCCCACCGCCGGAGCGACGAGGAAGCCCGCCGGATGATTGGCGTAGCCCAGCCCGATCAGGTAGGCGATGAGGACGAGCAGGCGGTCGGCGCGACGGCCATCGGGATCGTCGCACCACAGGACGGTGAGCCAGGAGACCACGGCGAAGAACGCCAGCGAAACGGTGTACACCTTCTCGTTGACCACGCTCTGATTCCACACCGTGAACGCGGTCGCGCTGAGCAGCGCGGCGACGCTCGCGCCGGCGAGTCGCGGCCATCGTTCCGTGAACCACTGCGCGAGCACGCGCTCCGCCACGAGAAACCAGATGGCCGCGGCTCCCGCGCTGGACACGGCCGCGAGCAGATTGACGCGCATCGCCACGCCGCCGACCGGAAGGAGCGAGGCCACCCGTCCCAGCAGCACGAACAGCGGATTGCCCGGCGGATGTGGTATGCCGAGGGTATAGGCCGCGGTGATGTACTCGCTCGCATCCCACATCGCGGTCGTGGGCGCGAGCGTCATCACGTAGAGCGCGAGCACCGCGAGTCCGGCAATCGCCGCGGCGCCGTACGACGGCCGCGGTGCGTGACGTGGAACGGATGAAGCCGGAGACACGGGCATCGATCAGGGAGTCAGGAGGGCGAGCGGGACGAGCAGGAGGTAGCCCGTCACCAGCAGGATCGGCGCGAGGTCGACGCCGCCGCGTACGAGATCGGCGTAGCCAACCAGGAGGACGACGGCGGCAAGGGCGCACAGCCGGTACGCGCGGCGCGCCGGCGCGCGGGACAGGAGTCGCACCAGAGTCTCGGTCGTGAAGTGAGTGACGGGCCGGCCGGACGCCGGCGCGGTGATCAGTTGCTGACGCGCGCGACGCGCAGGAAGGAATACACGCGAGTCTCGTCCACGGGCGCCCGATCCGGCACCCACCGCGTTCCATCCACGACGAACGCGTAGCGATGCGCGCCGTCAGGGAGCGTCAGGGTGACCGACCAGCGGCGCGTCGTCACGTCCTGAAGGAGCGGCGTCTGGTCGCTGCGCCAGCCATTGAAGTCCCCGACGACCGATACGTGTCGCGCACCGGGATCGTCGAACATCAACCGCACGAGCCGAAGCGTGTCGCGCAACGTCGCGACGACCGTGTCACCAATCACCACGCTCGACGCGGACGCGCCCGAGTGCGTCGAGGGGAGCAGCGCGGAGATGGTGGTGATCGATCCGATACCGGCTGCGAGGTCAAGACCCACGAGCGAGTGGCGTGCGCCTCGGCGGCCCGCGAGCCGACGATCGCGTCCGGCGAGCCGTCGCTCGACGGCGGCTTCACGCACGCGGACCATGATTGCATCCCTGGCGCGCGCATCCGTTCGCACCGCCGCGCGCAGGGCGGTCGCCACCCGGCTCTCGAACTCCACGTCAGACACTCGGCACCTCCTGCAGCAGGGCGCGCAGCCGCGCGAACGCGCGCTGGACCCGCATCTTGAGCGCCGACTCGCCGGCGCCGGTGATCCTCGCCATCTCTTCGTAGGTCAGATCGTCCGCGTACTTGAGCACCACCGCTTCACGCTGGTCGAGCGGGAGCTGTGCGAGCGCATGCTCCAACTCCGGCCACATGCCACCGCTGCCTGCTTCGTCGACGGCCAGGTCCAGCTGGCGGGGCTCCACGTCGAGGAACACCGCCTCGCGCCGCCGCGTGCGGGCGAGCATCGTGCGGCATTGATTCACGAGGATTCTCGTGAGCCAGGCCGAGAAGCGCTCGCGGTGCTCGTACTCCTCGAGGGCACGGAAGGCGCGCAGAAAAGCATCCTGCAGCGCCTCCTCCGCGTCCTCCCGATTCCCGAGAATGCGCACCGCGATGCGCGCGCATCGGTCGTAATGCCGGTCCACGAGGCGCGCATACGCCTCGATGTCCCCGCCCAGTACCTGCTCGACGATCGCGCGGTCGCTCATATCTATCCCCAACAACTATCGGAGCCGCACTTTTCGTCACATCGAGCGGGCCGGGACGTCATGCGCCGGTTGCCGGCGTGTTGCCCGCGAGCACCCAGGCGGCGTAGCCGCCCTCGACGTTCGATACGTCGTGCAGACCGGCGGCCGCGAGCACGCTCGCCGCGACCGCACTGCGTGAGCCGCCCTGACAGTGCACCGCGATCGGGCCCGCATCCCGAAGCTCATCGAGCCTCGCGGTGAGCTCGGGAAGGGGAACGTGTCGAGCGCCGGGGATGTGACCTTCATCCCACTCGCTTCGATTGCGCACGTCGAGCACGGTCGTGCCTCGAGCCGCGCCGTTTCCGAGCGAGCGCGCCTCGACCGTTGGAAGGGTGTGCAGCGGGGTGGACATCACCGTGGCCAGACGCTCCGGGGCCAGCACCCCCAGCACGCGACTGAGGCCGATGAGGTGCAGCTGCTGCACCGCCATGCCCGCGTCAGCGCGAAGGGTGGGATTGGCCACGAGCACCGCGTCGCGATCGGGCGGAATCACGGAGCCGGCCCATGTGAGAAACGAGTTGGCGAGCGGCACGTTGATGGAGCGCGCGAGGTGTCCGGCGGCGAACTCCGCGGGCGATCGGACGTCTACGGCCAATGCGCCCTGCTCCAGCACTCGGCGCAGATCGGCATCGTGCATCTCGCGCAGGGTGGAGAGCGTGGGCACGCCCGTGGCATTGAGCTTCTTCATTCGCGCGAAGTACGCCGGCGGCTCGGGCTGGCCCGCCAGCACCTTCGCGACGAAGTCTGCTTCGCTCGTCACGCCGAGTGCCCAGTTGGTTCGGCGCTCGTAGCCGAGCGTGCTCTGCGGCACTGCGCCCAACGACTTGCCGCAGGCCGAGCCGGCGCCGTGTCCCGGCCAGATCTGCAAGTACTCGGGAAGCACGCC
The DNA here is from genome assembly GCA_045804305.1 of Gemmatimonadaceae bacterium. Classification (GTDB taxonomy): domain Bacteria; phylum Gemmatimonadota; class Gemmatimonadetes; order Gemmatimonadales; family Gemmatimonadaceae; genus AG11. Next base: position 3,847 of record JBJMNM010000660.1, read on the forward strand.
GAGCCGTTGGAGCGACGCGTAGAGTTGTCGCGCCGACTCGGCCATGGTCCCCTGCACCCCCGCGGCGCGCTCGAGCAGGTCCGGACGCCCGACGTCACCGACGAAGAGGAAATCACCCGAGACGATCCCCATGGGTGCGTCGCCCGTTGCGGTGTCCGTGACCACGAAGGCGATGTGCTCGGGCGTGTGACCGGGCACGTGCATGACGTCCAGCCGCACACGTCCCACCTGCAGCCGATCGCCGTCGCACAGCCATCGGGCGCCCGGGTAGGCAGCGCGGTCGTACCCCGCGATGCCGCGTCCCTCGCCGGAGAGGACCAGCTCCGCGCCGGCGGTGCGCGCGAGGCCGGCCGCGCCCGACAGGAAGTCGGCGTGAATGTGCGTCTCGGTCACGTACGTGATCCGTACTCCGTCCTGCCGCGCTGCGTCAATGTACGGCGCGGGATCGCGCAGCGGATCCACGACGATGGCCTCCCTGGTGGCCTGACAGGCGATGAGGTAGCCGGCCTGGGCGAGGCGATCGTGATAGAGGCGACGAAGGAGCATGCGAGCGGGTGAGGAGGCGGA
>JBJMNM010000661.1:0-3210 GCA_045804305.1 Gemmatimonadaceae bacterium
AACGGGCGGGCATCACCAAGCACGTATCGCCGCATACGCTCCGCCACTCCTTCGCGACCCATCTCCTGGAGGGGGGCGCGGACCTTCGCGCCGTGCAGGAGATGCTCGGTCACGTGGACATCGCCACGACGCAGATCTATACCCACGTGGATCGGGAGTATCTGCGACAGGTACATCGGAGTTATCATCCCCGGGGGTAGCACTGGCCGTACTTTGTACTCGGTGCGAGGTACGCGGTACCTCGTACCGCCAGCCAGGCGCGCACAGCCAGCACCGCCGAATCGACATGCTCCTCGTCATCGACAACTACGACTCCTTCACCTACAATCTCGTCCAGTACCTGGGCGAGCTTGGCGCGGAAGTGATCGTGCGACGGAACGACGCGGTGACCGTGGACGAGATCGGCTCGCTCGCGCCGGCGGGGATCGTGCTCTCGCCCGGCCCCTGCGCGCCCGCGCAGGCCGGCGTCACGGTCGACGTGGTCCGCACCTGGGGCGATCGCATTCCCACGCTCGGCGTCTGCCTCGGGCACCAGGCCATTGGCGAGGCCTACGGTGGGCGCGTGGTGCGCGCGGCGAAAGCCGTCCATGGCAAGACGTCGCGCATCACGCACGACGGCACGGACCTGTTCTCCGGGCTGCCCACGCCGCTCGAGGTGGGGCGATATCACTCGCTCGTTGTCGAGCGCGAGAGCCTGCCGGAGTCGCTCCAGGTGATCGCCACGGCCACCGATGACCCGCGCGAGATCCACGCGCTGCGTCATGCGACGCATCCGGTGTGGGGCGTGCAGTTCCACCCCGAGTCCGTGCTCACGCCACACGGGAAGCAGCTGCTCCGCAACTTCCTCGACCACCTCGCGTCGTGACGCGCGGTATCCTGCTCGCATTGATCCTCGTGCCGGTGTCGGTAGGGGCGCAGGAGGTCGTGCTGCGCGAGCCCGGCCCGGGCCCGGCTGCGGAAATCGTGCGCCGAGTGGTAGACGGCCCACATGTCGTGCGCGCCGGACAGGGACCACTCGAGTTCCCTCGCGACAGCACGATCACCACGAGCCTGCTGGTGCTCGGCCGCCCGACCTATCTCGCGAGCCGCGTGCAAGGCGACGTGGTGGTGATCGGCGCCGACCTCTTTCTCCGCCCCGGCGCGGACGTGAGTGGGCGCGCGGTGGCCATCGGCGGCACCGTGGCGACCACGTCACTAGGCCGCGTCGCCGGCGGCGTGGAAAGCCTCCGCGACGAGACATTCGTCGTGCACCGCGATGACGCCGGCGCTCGGTACACGCTCGACTACCAGACCGATCGCGCCGACGAGCGCGAGCCGCTGTTCTCGCTCACCGGCCTCTCGGGCGTGCAGATCCCCGCGTACGATCGCGTGGACGGGTCGTCGCTCGGCGTCGGCGCGATGCTGCAGCTGCGCGAGCACGCAGTGGAAGTGGAGCCGGCAGCGACGTACCGCAGCCGACTCGGCATGGTGGATCCGTCGCTCACGCTCCGCGTGAATCCGCTCGGCGCGCAGCGCCTTGTGGTGCGCGCTGCTCGCGAGACGCGCACGAACGACGACTGGATCTACGGCGAGCTGGTCAACTCGGCGCTCACCTTCTTCGCCGGCGTCGACACCCGCAACTACTTCCGGTCCAACCTCGCCGACGCGCGGCTCACCTGGCGCGTGGAGCACCGGTCGTACCTGCTCGAGCCGTTCATCGGTGGGCGGTTCGAGCGTATCAGCCCGATCGCGGCCGTCGGCAACGTGTGGAGCGTGACCGGGAGGAAGAGCACGGAACGGATGGGGCGCCCGAATCCGCTCGTGGAGGCGGGAGACCTCTCCTCCGCGCTGATCGGCGCCGACTTCGAGTCGCAGGGCGACGTGACGGTGAACAGTCGGGCGAGCATCACGCTCGAGCCGGGGCTGAAGGTGCCGGCGACCACCGCGACGTTCGTTCAGCTCACCCTGCACGGCGCGATCGACTTTTCGACGTTTCGGACTCAGCGCCTGCACGTAAAGGTGCACGGCGTGGCAACGCGTGGCGACTCCGTGCCGATGGCGCGCTTCGCCTACCTCGGCGGGAGCGGCACTCTGCGCACCCTCGAGCTGCTGGAGCAGGGCGGAACGGCGCTGCTCTACATGGAGAACCGCTACACGATTCCCCTGGACGCCATCGTGCTCCCGCTGGGCATCTCGCCCGTCCTCACCCTGCGCGATGCCTTCGGGGCGGCCGGCGTGGGCTCGCTGCCAGCGCTTCAGCACGAGGTCGGCGTCGGCATCGGGCTGAGCGCGCTGCGGCTCGACGTGACGCGTGGGGTCGCCGGCCGGAAGCACACCGAGGTCGGCATCGGGATCTCGCTATCACGCTAGCCTGGACGCACGTCGGACCTTCCACATCCGGAATTGCGCTCCCGGCGCACCGGGCCTATCTTAGCTGGCGTGAAAGTTGCGTCAGCCGCGCGCCCAACGCGCGCGAACGGTCGTCGCGGCCGCGTGCTCACCTCGTGAGAACGCTCGCCGTCATCCCAGCACGACTGGGCGCCACACGTCTCCCCCGGAAGCCGCTCCGGCTCCTTGCTGGCGTCCCCGTCGTGGTTCGCGTCATGGAGCGCGTCATCGCCCTCCGCATCGCCGACCGGGTCGTGGTGGCCACCGACAGCGACGAGATCGCGCGCCGGGTGCGCGAGGCGGGCGGCGAGGCCGTGCTCACGCGCGCCGACCATCCATCGGGCACGGACCGCGTAGCGGAGGTGGCGGCGCGGGGTGAGTTTCGCGACTTCGACGCCGTGGTCAACGTGCAGGGCGACGAGCCCTTCGTCTCGTCGGCGGCCGTGCGGGGCGCGCTCCGGCAGGTCACGGAGGCTCAGTTTCCCCTAGGCACGGCCGCGGCGCACGCCAACCGGGATGTGCTCGCGAGTCCCGACGCGGTGAAAGTCGTCGCTGCCGACGATGGGGCGGCGATGTATTTTTCCCGCGCCGCTATTCCCTTTCTCCGCGACACGACCGATGGCGCGGAGCTGGAGGGACGCGTGCTCCATCACGTTGGGGTGTACGCCTACACGCCCGAGGCCCTCGCGCGATGGGTGCAGCTCCCGCCACATCCCCTCGAGCGCATCGAGCGGCTCGAGCAGCTGCGCCCCCTCGCCGCCGGCGTCCGCATGGGCGTCGCGGTCGTGGACGGACCGCTGCGCGGGGGAATCGACACGGAAGCTGACCTGGAACGGGCCAATA
>JBJMNM010000662.1:0-9528 GCA_045804305.1 Gemmatimonadaceae bacterium
CCCGTGGCCATGGTGCTGATCGGCCTCACCGTATGTGTCGGCGTGGGGCTCATGTGCGGTCTGGTCAACGGCGCGCTCGTGGTCGGGCTCAAGGTGCATCCATTCATCATCACGCTCGGCACGATGTGGATCCTGCGCGGCATTGCCTTCGTGGCGACCAAGGCGGAGAGCATCCTGCTCCCGCTTCCGATCACCTCCGTGACCAAGGCCACCCTTGGGCTGAGCGGCGGACTCTATCCGGTGCCGCTCCTCTGCATGCTGGCCGTGACGATCCTCGGTGCCACGTACCTCACCCGTACCGTGATGGGCCGGCACATCTTCGCCTTCGGCGGCAGCGTGGAGGCGAGCCGGTTCGCCGGCCTCCGGCTCTCGCGCATCCAGATCGGCGTGTTCGCCATCTCGGGCCTCACCGCCGGCATCGCGGCGTTTCTCGGTGCGAGCTTCTATGGCTCCGCATCCTCGGGCGACGCGCAGGGGTACGAGCTGTACGTCATCGCGTCCGCGGTGGTGGGTGGGGCGAGCCTCAACGGGGGAAAGGGGAGCGCGGTTGGCGCGACCCTCGGGGCACTGCTGATCGTGCTCATTCGCCAGTCCATTCGGACCCTGCACTTCGACCAGAACTACGAGTGGATCGTGATCGGGTGCGCGATCGTCATCGCCGTCGTGGTGGACCAGTGGAGCACTCGTGTGACCGCGCGGCGACTCAGCCGCGCCGCCGAAGGCGTACGCGCCGCGGCATGACCCTTCGACCTGTGGAGCATGGCATGACGATTCGAATCGCGCGACGCGCGGCAGTGGTGGCGGCGATCCTCGCTGGCGTCGCGGGCTGCAAGGGTGCGGCGAACGACCAGTCCGGCGCGGCGGCCGGCGCGAAGGCCGACTCCAGCAAGATCACGATCGCGGTGATCGGCAAGAGCTCCACGAACCCCGTCTTCCTCGCCGCCCGCACGGGCGCCGAGCAGGCGGCCAAGGACATCTCGGCCAAGCAGAAGCTGAACGTGCAGGTGAACTGGCTCACGCCGCCGCAGGAAGACGCCGAGATGCAGGCGCAGCGCATCCGTCAGGCGGTGAACGATGGCGCCGATGGCATCCTGCTCGCCGCGTCCGACGCCGGGAAGGTGACCGGCGCGATCAACGACGCGGTGGATCGCGGCGTGCCGGTGATGATGTTCGACAGCGACGCGCCGCAGTCCAAACGGTTCGCCATCTACGGCGTGGACGACGCGAAGTCCGGTGAGGCCGTGATGAAGGAGCTGGCGACCGCCATGGGCGACAAGGGCAAGGTCGCCATCCTCGCCGGCAACCAGAACGCGCCGAACCTCCAGCGCCGCGTGCAGGGCGTGAAGACGGAAGCGGCGAAGCACCCGGGCATCCAGATCGTCGGCACGTTCAATCACATCGAGACGCCGCAGGACGCCGCCGCGGAGGTGATCCGCGTGAAAAACGCGTATCCGGATATTCGTGGCTGGGCGATGGTCGGCGGCTGGCCGCTGTTCACGCAGACGCTGCTCACCGATCTCGACCCGAACAAGCAGAAGGTCGTCGCGGTCGATGCGCTTCCCGCCGAGCTGCCGTACGTGGAGAAGGGCATCACGCCGGTGCTGCTGGCACAGCCGGTCTACAAGTGGGGCTACGTGGGCGTCGAAACGCTGGTCGACAAGATTCACAACAAGAAGGATCCGGCGTCGCCCGTGATCCCGATGGAGCTCGTGCGCGTCACGAAGACCAACCTTGGCGAGTGGGCACGCCAGCTCAAGGAGTGGGGCTTCACCGACGTGCCGCAGAAGTACCTCGACATGAAGTAGGAGTCCGATGTCCGACGTGGCGGTTCGGTTCGAGAACGTCAGCAAGCAGTTCCCCGGCGTGCAGGCGCTGCGCGACGTCACGCTCGAGATCGCGGCGGGTTCGTGTCATGCCCTCTGCGGAGAGAATGGGGCAGGCAAGAGCACGCTCGGGAAGATTCTCGCCGGCATCCAGTCGCCCGATGGCGGGCGACTGTTCGTGCTGGGGAAGGAGGCACACTTCCACAATCCCCACGATGCGCTCGCGGCGGGCGTGGCGATGGTGCATCAGGAGCTGGCCTTCTGCGACAACATGACCGTCGCGGAGAACCTGTGCCTGGGCGACATGCCACGGCGGTTCGGCTTCGTGGACGATGCGGAGATGGACCGGCGCGCGACCGCGTTGCTTGCGGAGACGGGAACGACGCTCGACGTGAGGCGCCGGTTCGGCGAGCTGTCGATCGGGCATCGCCAGATGGTGCAGATCGCCGCGGCGGTCGGCGGCGGCGCGCGCGTGATCGTGTTCGACGAGCCGACGAGCAGCCTCAGTCAGGCGGAGGCGGAGCGGCTCTATGCATTGATCGGTCGGTTGAAGGAGCGCGGCGTGACGTGCATCTACGTGTCGCACCGCATGCCGGAGATCTTCCAGCTCTGCGACGCGGTCAGCGTGTTGCGCGATGGGCGTCACGTCGGCACGCGTGCGATCGCCGGGCTCACGGAGGGCGAGCTGGTGCAGATGATGATCGGGCGGCCGCTCGCCGAGTATCTGCCCGCGCACGGCAACGGCACGCACGGCGACGAGGTGTTGCGCGTCGAGGGGCTGTCGGCGCCGGGCCGGTTCGAGGAGATCTCGCTCGCCCTGCGCGCCGGAGAGATCGTCGGCCTCGCGGGGCTCATGGGCGCGGGCCGCTCGGAGGTGGCGTGCGCGGTGTTCGGGCTCGAGGCGCGGTCGCGGGGCAGGATCTTCCTGCGCGGCAAGCCGGTCCGCATCACGCGTCCGTCGGATGCGATTCGCCTTGGCATCGGCTTCGTGCCCGAGGATCGCAAGAAGCAGGGGCTCGTGCTCTCCGAGAGCGGGCTGCACAACACGTCACTTCCCACGCTGCCGCGCCTGTCTCGATTCGGGTGGCTGCACAGGACGCGCGAGCGGCAGATCGCGAGCGAGTACTTTACCCGGCTCCGGGTGCGCTCACCGAGCGTGGACACGGTGGTGGCCGGTCTGTCGGGGGGCAACCAGCAGAAGATCGTCCTGGCCAAGTGGCTCGCCGCGCATTCGGACGTGCTCATCCTCGACGAGCCGACGCGAGGTGTGGACGTGGGGGCGAAGGCGGAGATCCATGCCCTGATCGGCGAGCTCGCGGCACAGGGCACGGCGATCCTGCTCATCTCGAGCGAGCTCCCGGAGGTGCTGAACCTGTCGGAGCGGATTCTCGTGCTCCGCGAGGGACGGCTCGTGGGTGAGGTGTCGCGCACGGAGGCGACCCAGGACCTGCTGCTCCGGATGATGGCGGGACTCGGCGCCCATTCACCAGCCGCATAGCGACAAGGAAACCGCACCGCACTTCGTTCGCCCACTTCAGCCTCGCGATCCATGCATCCTCGCCGTCGATTCCTGACCCTCCTCCTTCTTCTGTCGTCCGCCTGCGCAGCGAATCAACCGAGTGAGAGCGCGCCGCGCGGTGATCGCAACGTGCTCACGCAGCAGGAGCTGCTCGATCAGCACTTCTCGAATGCGTATGAAGCGGTCGAGGCGCTCCGCAGCCAATGGCTGACGGCGCGCGGGCCGGACAGCTTCAAGACACCCAGCCAGGTGTGGGTGTACCAGGACAACGTGAAGCTCGGCGACGTGCAGACGCTTCGCGGCGTGGCCGTCAACTCGATCCTGTCCATTCGCCGTCTCAACGCGAACGAGGCGACGGCGCGATGGGGTGTGGGCAATTCTGCCGGCGCCATCTGGCTCCAGACTCTGTCGGCGGCGTCGCCGTCGTCAACGTCGTCGCCGCCGCGGTAAATGTCGTCCCTTCTCCCAGCGCACCGGGTATTCATGCGCCGTCTCCTGCCTCGAGCCACGCCGTCCCTCGCCGCCGCGTTGCTGGCCCTCTGCGCGTGGTCGACCACCAGCGCGCAGACGCCGGCCTATCAGAATCAGAACCTCGCCTTCGCCGATCGCGTGAACGACCTCGTCGGGCGGATGACGCTGGAGGAGAAGGTCTCGCAGATGAAGGACGTCGCGGCCCCGATCCCGCGGCTCGGCGTGCCGGAGTACAACTGGTGGAACGAAGCGCTGCATGGCGTGGCGCGGTCGGGGCTGGGAACGGTGTTCCCGCAGGCGATCGGCTTCGCCGCGACGTGGGACGACAGCCTCGTGTACCGCATGGCCACCGTGATCTCCGATGAGGCGCGGGCGAAGCATCACGAGTATCTGCGCAACGACAGCCACAAGCGGTATCAGGGCCTCACGATCTGGTCGCCCAACATCAATATCTTCCGGGACCCGCGGTGGGGTCGAGGCCAGGAGACGTACGGAGAGGACCCGTATCTCACCGGCCGCCTGGCCGTGCATTTCATTCGCGGCCTCCAGGGCAACGATCCCAAGTACTTCAAGACCATCGCGACCGTGAAGCACTTCGCCGTGCACAGCGGCCCGGAGCTCGACCGCCATCAGTTCGACGCGGTCGTGAGCGAGCGCGACCTGCGCGAGACGTACCTGCCGCAGTTCGAGATGGGCATCCGCGACGGCGGCGCGTACTCGCTGATGTGCGCGTACAACAGGGTGGGCGGAAAAGCGGCGTGCGCGAACGACGTGCTGGAGAAGAATATCCTGCGCGGCGAGTGGCGCTTTCCGGGCTATGTCGTCTCCGACTGCGGCGCGATCGACGACGTCTATCTGCACCATCACCTCGTGGGCAGCGCCGCCGAAGCGGCGGCGGTCGCCGTGAAGACAGGCACCGACCTCGAGTGCGGGCGCGTCTATCCCAACCTCGTGCAGGCGGTGGGGCAGGGCCTGATCACCGAGGCACAGATCGACACCTCGGTGAGGCGGCTGTTCCTCGCGCGGTTCAAGCTCGGCATGTTCGACTCGCCCGATCGCGTGCGCTGGCAGCGCATACCGCTCAGTGTACTCGATCAGCCGGCGCATCGCACGCTGGCGCGACAGGTGGCGCGCGAGTCGATCGTGCTGCTCAAGCACCAGGGCGGCGTGCTCCCCCTGCGAAAGGATCTCGGCACGATCGCCGTCATCGGCCCGAACGCCAACGAGCCGGAGATGCTGCTGGGCAACTATAACGGCACGCCGAAGGATCCCATCACGCCGCTGCGCGGCATCCGCGAGGCGGTGGGCCCCGGCACACGGGTGTTGTACGCCCGGGGCTCCGATCTGGCGCCCGGCACGCCACCGATCAATGCCGGTGCGCCCACCACCGCCGATGCGCTCGAGGCCGAAGCGGTGCAGGCGGCGCAGCAGGCGGATGCGGTCGTGCTCGTGCTTGGACTCACGGCGCGGCTCGAGGGCGAGGAGATGCCCATCGAGGTGCCGGGCTTCAGGGGCGGCGACCGTACGAGCATCGATCTCCCCGCACCGCAGCAGCGGCTGCTCGAGCGCGTCGTAGCCGTCGGCAAGCCCACGGTGCTCGTGCTGCTGAACGGCAGCGCGCTCGCGGTGAACTGGGCGCAGGATCACGTCCCGGCGATCCTCGAAGCGTGGTATCCCGGTCAGGCCGGAGGCGCGGCGATCGCCGACGTATTGTTCGGCGACTACAACCCGGGCGGCCGACTGCCCGTCACGTTCTATCGCGACACGAAGGACCTGCCCGCGTTCGACGACTATCGCATGGCGGACCGCACCTATCGCTTCTTCAAGGGCACGCCGCTCTACCCGTTCGGCTACGGCCTCAGCTACACCACCTTCCGCTACCGGAATCTGCGCACGAGCGGGAGTGCGCGGCGCGCGTCGGACACGGTGCGGGTGCGCGTGCGCGTGACGAACACCGGGGCGCGCGCCGGCGACGAGGTGGTCCAGCTCTACGCGCAGCATCTCGGCTCAACCGTCCCGCGCCCGCTCAAGGAGCTCAAGGCCTACAAGCGCGTCACCCTCCAGCCGGGCCAGACGCGCACAGTCACGCTTCCGCTCGCGGCGAAGTCGCTCGCGTACTGGAATGAGACACAGCACCGGTGGGTGATCGAGCCGGATTCGGTGAGGCTCGTCGTGGGGTCGTCCTCGGCGGATGCCCGGATCTCGAAGACGATCGTAGCCGGCCGGAAGTAGAGGACCGCTCGACAGAGCCGCAGTTCCAGCCTGGCCGCTCCCGCTTTCGGGCCGGGAATCAATTGCGTACTGTCCGGATAAGGAAATAGCGCGTCCCCGGCTCGTCGTTGACCGGTCAACGTCATCCCCGAACCGATCCCCAAGTGCGAAAGATCAACACGCGCAATTTCCACCTTGCGACACGATCGACTCCACGCGAGGTGAATCGTCGCATCGTGCTCAACCTGATCCGCGAGTACGAGCCGATCTCGCGCGCCGAGCTGGCGCGCCGGATGAACGTGCATCGCAGCACGCTCACGGGGCTCGTGCGGGAGCTGGTGGCTTCGCAGGTGGTGTTCGAGCAGGGAACCGCCGCCAGCGTGCGCGGGCGCCGGCCCACGATGCTTCGGGTACGCACCCGCGGTCGGCTCGTGCTCGCGGTGGACGTCCGCTCCAACCGCTCGGTGATCGCGCTGAGCGATGCCGCCGGCCGCATGCTCGGCCGGCAGGTCTTCGCGACGCCCAGTTCACCCGACGAGCTGCCGGCGCTGCTGGGCGAGCTCTCCGCCGATCTCTTGTCACGGCATGGGCCCGACGCGGCGGAGCAGTGTCACGCGATGGGGATCGTGCTGCCGGGCATGATCGATCGCACGACCGGACGACTCATCTACGCGCCACGGCTCGGGTGGCGCGACGTGGATCTGCGGCGCGCCGTGACGGCCGCGGTCGGGCGGCGCGTGTTCGTCGAGAGCGCGCCGATCGCCTGTGCGCTGGCGCGACTGTGGCTCGAGCCCGAGGCGACGCGGCTGGTGAACAGCTTCGCCTACGTGAGCGTGTCCGAGGGGATCGGCGTGGGGCTGGTGTTCAACGGCGAAGTCCTGCGCGGCGAAGCCCACACCGCGGGCGAGTTCGGTCACGTGTCGCTCGACACCGCTGGTCCCGAATGCGTCTGCGGCAAGCGGGGGTGCTGGGAAGCGCTCGCGTGCAACGCGGCCACGGTGGAGCGTTATGCGAGCCATCTCACGGGTGGCGCGCCGGCCAACGGAGCGACCAGGCGTCCGGGCGGACAGCCGACCGTCGACATCGGAGATGTGGTGCGCCGCGCGAAGAGCGGCGAGCCGGCCGCCATCTCGGCGCTCGTGGAGACGGGTCGCCACATCGGCCGCGGCCTGGCCGTGGTGGTGAGCGCGTTCAATCCCGGGCGGATCTACGTGGGCGGCGAGATCACCGACGTGTGGGAGTTCCTGGAGGAGCCGATCAAGGAGGCGCTCACCGCGGGCTCGATCTCGGAGCGCGCGCGCGCCACGCCGATCGTGCCGGACGGCAATCCGGCCGAGTATCGGCTGCTGGGCGCCGTCGCGCTCGTGACGGCGCCCTCGTACGCGGCGCTGCCGGTCGGCTAGAGAATCGGCTCCGGCTCGTCGAAGTACACGCTGATGCACCAGGCCAGCGCCTGCTCGTAGCGCGCGCGCCACTCCGCTTCGTCGGTGCCTGCTGGTCGTCGCGTCTCGTTCCAAGCGGCCTTGATCGCGCCCACGATATGCTCGGCGTGATGTCCGGTGGCGCGGCCCTCGGCGCAGAGCCGCGTCACGACATCACGCAGGAGGGAGCGGGCGCGAAGATCGCGCGCGGGAAGGGCAAGGGCGGCGCGGAGGCCGGACATCGTGTCGTCGGAGAAGGTGGCCGCGTGCATTGGAGAGGAGCCGGCTCTCGAAAGGTCGGTGCGCCGGCGGCGCGTGAGATCGCGGATGGAGTTCAGCGCGGTCGAGTCGCTGCGACGCTTCTTGTGCGCGATCGCCTGCGCCTTCGAGAGGCGCGCGTCGTATCGGGTGCGGGATTCCTCGCTCGCCTGGGATTCCCGATAGCGCTCGAGGAGATGCACTTCGTCGTCGTAGCGGCCCTGCGTGCGATACAGCGCGGCCAGGCGGCCGCAGAGCCAGCCGGGAAGCACGGGGCTGACTTCCATGCTCGCGGCGAGGGCGGCTTCGAGGAGCCGCGTCGCGCATGGGAGATCGCCGTGTCGCTGTACCGCTTCGGCAATCCGCGTCTCACTCGCGGCGCCGCCGGCGGTTTTGGAGGAGAGCGCTCGGTATCCTGGCATGGATCAACCGGGATAGGGGGATCACGATTGGAGGCTGCACGCCGCTGAGAAGCAACCTGCGTGCCGACACGGAGGCGTGCCTCGCGGCCGTTGCGGCCTGCGGCACCGGCCCGCAACTTGACGCGTGCCATCCCTCCTGACGCGTATAGAACGATACCATCTCCAAGTGTCGGCGCTGCTGTTCCTCACGCTGTTCGCGCCGGCGGCGGTGGCACAAGCGCCACGGTATCCGACCGAGTGGCCGGCCGCCGGTCGGGATGCGCAGCCGTGGACACGCTGGTGGTGGATGGGCAGCGCCGTGACGCGGGAACACATCACGTCGGAGCTGCAGCAGATGGCCCGCGCGGGCTTCGGCGGCGTCGAGGTGACGGCCATCTACGGCGTGCGCGGCGCGGACTCCGCGTCGGTGCCGTACCTGTCGCCCCAGTGGGTGAAGCTGCTGGCGCACACCGCGGCCACGGCGCACCGCCTTGGCATGGGGGTCGATCTTCCGCAGGGCTCGGGGTGGCGCATGGGTGGCCCGTTCGTCCCCGCTGCTGACGTCAATGCGTCGCTGCGTGTGACGAGGGACTCCGCGCGGGGAGGCGCGTACGTGGCGGCGATCCGTCCATCCGGCGATCGAGTCAAGCGGCCCGCGCCCGGCGGCGAGGGCCCGGCGATCGACGTGTTCTCGCGTGCGGCAACCGATCGCTATCTCACTACGGTCGCCGATCGGCTCGCGCCGCTCCCGCGAGGCGCGATACGTTCCTTCTTTCACGATTCGTTCGAGTACACCGGCGACGGATCGTCGGAGCTGTTCGCCGCCTTCACACGGCGGCGCGGATACGATCTCACCACGGAGCTCCCCGCACTCGCGGGGGAGGGGGACCGCGATCGCGTTGCGCGGGTGAAATCGGACTACCGGCAGACGCTGGACGAGATGCTGCTGGAGAATTTCGTGCAGCGTCTCACCGTGTGGTCGCATGAGCGCGGGAGCATGATGCGCGAGCAGGCGCACGGCTCGCCCGGCAACCTGCTCGATCTCTACGCTGCGGCGGACATTCCCGAGACGGAGAGCTTCGGACCGCTCGGTGGCCCCGACGCCAACCCGCTGATCTTTCGCTTCGCGTCGTCCGCCGCGCACGTCGCGGGCCGGCGGCTCGCGTCGGCCGAAGCGTTCACCTGGCTGGGCGAGCATTTCTCCACCTCGTTGGACGAGATCAAGCGCGCCGCCGACCAGCTCTTTCTGGCGGGCATCAACCACCTCGTCTATCACGGAACTGCCTATTCGCCCACGGATGCGTCCTGGCCGGGCTGGGAGTTCTACGCGTCGTCCGAGTTCAACCCTCGCAATGCATGGTGGCGCGACCTGCCGGCGTTCAACGCGTACGTGACCCGCGTGCAGTCGGTCCTGCAGGAGGGTC